>JBLMXT010000244.1:0-3789 GCA_050257915.1 Deltaproteobacteria bacterium | reverse complement strand
ACTCGACGGACTAGGTGGACCGCCATGGAAGTCATTCTTCGTGATCACGTCGAGAACCTCGGCCGCCGCGGCGACGTCGTGAAGGTCGCCGACGGCTACGCGCGCAATTTCCTGCTGCCGCGCAAGCTGGCGCTGCCCGCGACCCCGGGCAACATGAAGGTCGTCGAGCGCCAGCGGAAGATCGCCGACGCCGCCGAGGCCGCCGAGCGCGCGGGCGCCGAGGCCCTCGCGGCGCGCCTCTCCCAGGCCGCGTGCGTGATGGCGCGCCGGGTCGGGGAGCACGAGACGCTCTACGGGTCCGTCACCGCGGCGGACATCGCGGACGAGCTCGCCGGCAAGGGCTTCGAGATCGACAAGCGCAAGATCCAGCTGGCCGAGCCGATCAAGCACATCGGCGAGTTCAGCGTCGCGATCAAGCTGCACCGCGACGTCGTCGCCCAGGTCCCGGTGAGGGTGACGCCGCTCGAAGAGGCTCCGGAGGCGTAGAATTGCAGCGAGAGTAGCCAGTAGTCAGTAGTCAGTATTCAGTAGAAGGCCGCGGGAAACGGCGCCCGTCGCGCCCGTTTGGATCCTACTGGCTACTGGCTACTGGCTACTGGCTGCTGAGGACCTCTTCCCCATGCCCGACCCCGCCGTCGATCGCCCGCTGCCGCACAACCTGGAAGCCGAGCGCGCGGTGCTCGGCGCCGTCCTCCTCGACGCCGAGGCGATCCACCGGGCGGTCGAGTTCATCAAGGACGCCGACTTCTTCCGCGACGCCCACCGGCGGATCTTCGCGAAGATGCTGGACCTCGCCGAGCGCGGCCAGGCCATCGACTTCATCACCGTCAAGGACGAACTGGGCCGCGCCGGCGACCTCGACCAGGTGGGCGGCCCCGCGTACATCGCCTCGCTGGTCGACGGCCTCCCGCGCGGCGTCAACGTCGCCGACTACGCCCGCATCGTCAAGGAGAAGTCGTCGCTCCGCAGCCTGATCCAGTCGGCCAACCGCGTGCTCGCGAGCGCGTACCAGGCCGAGGACGACGCCGGGGCGATCATCGACGAGGCGGAGCGCGAGATCTTCTCGATCGCCGAGGGCGCGATCCACCAGGGCTTCGTCTCGATGCGCGACCTCGCGAACGCGAGCTTCGCGGTGGTCGAGCAGGCCCACGCGCGCAAGCAGCTCGTCACGGGCGTCCCGACGGGCTTCGTCGAGCTGGACGAGATGCTGGCGGGGCTCCAGCCCTCCGACCTCGTCATCGTGGCCGCCAGGCCGTCGATGGGCAAGACGAGCCTCGTCCTCAACATCGCGCAGCACGTCGGCACGCGGACGAACATGACCGTCGGCTTCTTCAGCCTCGAAATGTCGAAGGAGCAGCTCTTCCTCCGCATGCTCACCTCGGAGGCCGGCATCGACGCCCACCGGCTGCGCACCGGGTTCCTCGGCGAGCGCGATTTCCCGAAGCTGACGCACGCGATGGAAGTGCTCGGCGGGGCGCGCATCTTCATCGACGACTCGGCCGCGATCGGCGTGCTGGAGATGCGGGCGAAGGCCCGCCGCCTCAAGTCCGAGCACGGGCTCGACCTCATCATCATCGACTACATCCAGCTGATGCAGGGGCGCGGCCGGTTCGAGAACCGCGTGACGGAGCTGGCCTCGATCTCGCGCGGGCTGAAGGCGCTCGCCAAGGAGCTCGGCGTGCCCGTCGTCGTGCTGTCGCAGCTGAGCCGCGCGCCGGAACAGCGGCCCAACAAGCGGCCGCAGCTGTCGGACCTGCGCGAGTCGGGGGCCCTGGAGCAGGACGCGGACGTCGTCATCATGATCTTCCGCGAGGACATGTACGAGCCGACGGAAGAGAACCAGGGCGTGGCGGAGCTCATCGTCGCCAAGCAGCGGAACGGCCCGACCGGCACCGCCCGCCTCGCCTTCATCCGGGAGTTCACGCGCTTCGAGAACCTCGAGCGCGGCGCGGCGCCGTGATCCGTCAGACGGCGGCGCACGTCGACCTCGGCGCCCTGGCGCACAATGCCCGCGCCATCCTGGATCTCGTGGCAACGGCGGGCGGCCGCGCGCCCGGCCTCGTGGGCGTCGTCAAGGCGAACGCGTACGGCCACGGCGCCGCCGAGGCCGGACGCGCGCTGCTCGCTGCCGGCGCCCGCATGCTCGCCTGCGCCGACCTCGAGGAGGCCGCCGCGCTCCGCCGGGCGGGCCTGCCCGGCCCCATTCTCGTCTTCGGCGCCCTCGGCCTCGGCGATCTCGACGCCGTCTTCGAGCACGGCTTGACGCCGACGATCGCGTCGCCGACGTCGGCGCGCCGCCTGCAGGCCGCGGCCGAGGCGCGCGGCGTGCGGCTGCGGTACCACCTCGAGATCGATACCGGGATGAACCGCCTCGGCTTCCGCCACGACAACCTCGCCCGGACGATGCCGGAGCTGCTGGCGTGCGGGAACCTGGAACTCGAAGGCGTGTACACCCACTTCGCCACCGCCGATGTGCCCGGCGACGAGCTGTTCGCGCGGCAGCGGCGGCGCTTCGACGAGGCGAACCTGGCACTCGCCGGCCTCGGGGCGCGCGGCTACCTGCGGCACGCCGCCAACAGCGCGGCGCTGCTCGCCGAGCCGTCGACCTGGTTCGACCTGGTGAGGCCGGGCCTCCTCCTCTACGGCGTGGCGCCGCCGCAGCTCGCGAGCAGGATTGCCGTGAAGCCGGTCATGAGCCTGCGCAGCCGCGTCGCGGCGGTCAAGGGGGTGCGCCCGGGTGAGATCATCGGCTACGGAGGCCGGTTCACCGCCGAACGCCCGACGACGATGGCGGTGGTGCCGGCGGGCTACGCCGACGGCATCGACTGGCGCCTGGCCGGACGGGGCTGGGCGCTCGTGCGCGGGCGCCGCGCGCCGATCGTGGGTTCGGTCTGCATGGACATGATCACGCTCGACGTGACCGGCATCGGCGCGGAGCCTGGCGATGAAGTGGCGCTCACCGGCCGGCAGGGCGCCGACGAAATCACCGTGGAAGAGGTGGCGGGGTGGGCCGGGACGATTCCGTACGAGCTGCTGTGCCGGGTCGGCGCGCGCGTGGAGAGGGTCTACACGAATCCGGCGCCGTGACGGCGACGCCTTGATGAGGGGCCGCATATGAAGCCGCCGAAGACCGTGTTCGCCTGCCAGGAGTGCGGGGCGCAGTCGCCGAAGTGGCTCGGCCGCTGCCCGGACTGCGGGGCGTGGAACAGCTTCGTCGAGGAGCGCGCGCCCGAGGCGGCCCCGCCAGCGGCGGGCCGCTACGCGGCGCCTCCCGGCGGCGGCGCGAAGCTGTATGCCGATATCGTGTCGTCGAGCGCCGCCCGGATCACCACCGGCATCGACGAATTCGACCGGGTTCTCGGCGGCGGCATCGTGCCGGGATCGCTGGTGCTCCTCGGCGGCGAACCGGGCATCGGGAAGTCCACGCTCCTGCTGCAGACCGCCGCATACATCGCCAACGCCTCCGGGCCGGTGCTCTACAGTTCGGGGGAGGAGTCCGAGCACCAGGTCAAGTCGCGGGGCGAGCGCCTCGGCGTCGGCAACGCCCCCCTCTACCTGCTCGCCGAGACGTGCCTGGAGCGGGTGCTCGACGAGATGACCCGCTTGACGCCCGCGCTGGTGATCGTCGATTCCATCCAGACGGTGTTCTCGACGAAGATGCAGTCCGCTCCCGGCAGCATCGGCCAGGTCCGCGAGGCCGCGACGCAGCTGCTCTTCGCCGCGAAGGCGCAGAACGTGCCCACCTTCCTCGTCGGGCACGTGACGAAGGAGGGCAGCCTTGCCGGCCCG
>JBLMXT010000243.1:0-2836 GCA_050257915.1 Deltaproteobacteria bacterium | reverse complement strand
GCGCCTTGACCATGTCGCTGAGCTCGAGCACGGTCATGCCCTTGATGGCCTCGATGAGCTGGTCCTTCGTGAGAGTCTTGTCTGCCATTGTCAGTTCACCTCGCGTGGGGCTTGAAAGCCTGCTGGACGGGATGGATACGGCTGCGGCTCACGCCTCGCCGGCGGCGGCGCGCTGCTGCGCCACCTGATCGAGGGCACGGACGAATCCGCTGATCGTGCCCTGGAGGACGGTGACCAGCCCCGTCATCGGCGCGGCCATGGTGCCCACCACCTGCGCGATGAGCACGTCGCGCGGCGGGAGACTGGCGATCGCCTTGACGCCGTCGGCGTCGACGAGGCTCGCGTCGAGCAGCCCCCCGCGCACCACCAGCTGCGGGTGGGTGCGGGCGAAGTCCGCCAGAGCCTTGGCGGCGCCGACCAGGTCGTCGCCGCAGAAGGTGACCGCGGTGGGTCCGGACAGGAGGTCCTTCACCGGCTCGCGGCCCGCCTTGTCGGCGGCGATGCCGCCCAGGGTGTTCTTGACGATCCTGAAGCTCGCGCCACTCTCGCGCAGCTTGCCGCGGAGCTCGGCGAGCTCCGCCACCGTGAGGCCGCGGTAGTCGCTGACGAACAGGTTCTCCCTGTCCGAGAGCAGCTGCTGCACCTCGGCGATCACGGCGTCTTTTTCGTTTCTCAGCATGTCGACCTCGCAGTCGCAACAAAAAACCCGCTCCCGGAGCGGAAGCGGGCGCGCGGCGCAGGGCCGGAGCTCGTTCTCGCCTCGGGTGGCGGACCCGTGTGGATCCATTCAGCTCCCGGAGGAGCGCCGACCGTCATCGGCCGCGGCGCCGGACGCAGCGCCGCGAGGCGGCAGTATAGAACAACGAGGGGGCGCCGGCAACTGCCGCCTGTGCGGTGCACCTGCGGCGCCCCGCACCATTACCCTTCTACGCCGGTAATTCACCGGCGCCCCCAGGTGATCAGCTCTCGAGCAGGTCCCGCGTGCGCGCCGGATCGAGCTCGATGCTCGGGCTCATCGTCGCGGCGATGTTGACGCTCTTGATGTACTTGCCCTTGGCGGCCGCGGGCTTGGCGCGCACGATCTCGTCGAGCACGGCGCCGTAGTTCTCCACCAGCATCTCCTCGGTGAACGACTTCTTGCCGATGCTGAGGTGGATGATGCCGGAGCGGTCGGTGCGGTACTCGACCTTGCCGCCCTTGGCGTCGCTGACGGCCTTGCCGACGTCGAACGTGACGGTGCCGGACTTGGGGTTCGGCATGAGCCCGCGCGGACCGAGGATGCGGCCGAGCTTGCCGACCGTGCCCATCATGTCCGGCGTGGCGATGGCGATGTCGAAGTTGAACACGCCGTCCTGGATCTGCTTGGCGAGGTCGTCGCTGCCGACGATGTCGGCGCCGGCCTCTTCGGCCTCGCGCGCCTTGTCGCCCTCGGCGAACACGGCGACGCGCATCTCCTTGCCGGTGCCGTGCGGGAGCACCGTGGTGCCGCGCACGATCTGGTCGGCGTGGCGGACGTCGACGCCGAGGCGGAAGTGGACCTCGACGGTCTCGTCGAACTTGGCGCCCTCGAGCGACTTGAGCAGACGCACGCCCTCGAGCGGGGTGTACAGGCGTCCGGGCTCGATGGTGCGTTTGGCGGCGGTGTAGGTGCGGCCCTTCTTGGCCATGTGCTACCTCCTGTGGTGCAGACGGCGACCTGGTCGCCTCCCACGTCGGCGGCCGGTCGGCGGGAGCCGGACCGGCCTGTTTCAATCTTCAGTCAGCGACCTCGATGCCCATGCTGCGGGCGGTGCCCTCAATGATCTTCATCGCGGCGTCGACGTCGTTGGCGTTGAGGTCGGGCATCTTGGTCTCGGCGATGGCGCGGACCTGGTCGCGGGTGACCGTGCCGACCTTGTTGCGGTTGGGCTCGCCCGAGCCCTTGTCGATGCCGAGGGCCTCGCGCAGCAGCACGGCGGCCGGCGGCGTCTTGGTGATGAAGGTGAACGTGCGGTCCTCGTACACGGTGATCTCGACCGGCACGATGGTGCTGCCAGACGCCTGCGTCTGGGCGTTGAACGACTTGCAGAACTCCATGATGTTGACGCCGTGCTGGCCGAGCGCCGGGCCCACGGGCGGGGCAGGGCTCGCCTGGCCGGCGGGGATCTGCAGCTTGATCTTGGTGAGGACCTTCTTGGCCACTGGTTGCCTCGCTTACTTCCTGGTTAGGACGTCTTCTTGACCTGGTCGAAGGCGAGCTCGACCGGCGTCTCGCGGCCGAAGATCGACACCATGACCTTGAGGCGGCTCTGATCGAGGTTGACCTCGACGACCTCGCCGGAGAAATCGCTGAGCGGGCCGGACGTGACGCGCACGACCTCGCCCACCATGAACTCCGCCTTCTGCTTGGGACGCTCGACGGAGGCGGTGTGCATGATGCGGTCGACCTCGGCGCGGGAGAGCGCGACCGGCTTGTTCTGGGCGCCGACGAAGCCGGTGACGCCCGGGGTGTTCTTGACCAGCGACCAGGTGTCGTCGGTGAGCTCCATCTGCACGAGCACGTAGCCGGGGAACACGCGGCGCTCGCTGGTGACCTTCTCGCCGTCCTTGGTCTCGACGACCTGCTCGGTCGGCACGACGATCTGGTGGATGCGCTCCTCCTGGTGCATCGACGAACGACGATGCTCCAGGTTGGCCTTCACCTTGTTCTCGTGGCCCGAATATGTGTTGACGACGTACCAGCTATACATGCGGACCCGATCAGGTGAGGAGGTTGACGACCGCGTCGACGATCTGCGAGAAGACCTCGTCGAGCGCGAACGTGTAGACGGCGGCGATGGCGACGGCGACGAGCACG
>JBLMXT010000242.1:0-3114 GCA_050257915.1 Deltaproteobacteria bacterium | reverse complement strand
CCTGTCCTACGCCGCGGAGGGCGGGTTCGGCCCGGCTGTGGAGAGGTGCTTCGGGGCCGGGCTCTGCAAGAAACTCACCGGCACGATGTGCCCACCGGGCATCGCGACCCGCGACGAGGCGCGCACCACGCGGGCGCGCGCCAACGCCCTGCAGGGAGTGGTCTGCGGCGCCGTGCCCCTCGGGCAGATCGCGGCGGACGAGTTCCAGGAGGCGCTGGGCACGTGCGTCGCCTGCAAGGCGTGCAAGACGGAGTGCCCGGCCGGGGTGGACATGGCCGCGCTCAAGGTGGAGTGGCTCGCGGAGGTCCGGGCGCGCGAGGGTGTCCCCCCGCTCGCGCGGGCGATCGGCGACTTCCGCCGGCTCGCCGCGCTCGCCGCTCCGGTCGCGCCGCTGGTCAACGGGCTCGGGCGCACTCGCCTGGCGCGCGCGCTGGCGAGCCGGGCCGGCGTGGCCGGGGAGCGGCCGCTGCCGCGGTTCGCCCGGCGGCCGCTCACGCGCCGCCTGTCGGCGGCTCCGCACCCGGCCCGGGGCGCGCCCGACCGTGGACGCCCTGCCGCCGCGCTGTTCGTCGACTGCTTCATCCAGTACCAGGAACCGCGCATCGGCGAGGCGCTCGCCCGCCTGCTCGCCGCGGCCGGCCTGCCGCTGGCCGCGGCCGATGCGGGCTGCTGCGGCCGCACCGCGCTCTCGACCGGGCAGATAGAGAAGGCTCGCGACGACGCGCGACGGGCGCTCGACGGCCTGTACCCCCTGGCGTCCGCCGGGGCCGACATCCTCTTCGTCGAGCCGTCGTGCCTCTCCATGGTGCGTGACGACTGGGCGCGCCTGCTGCCGCACGACCACCGCGTGGCGGAGGTGGCGGCCGCGAGTCGGCCGGCACTCGAGCTCGTCGCCGCGCTGGCCGCCGAGGGCCGCCTGCGCTTCCGTGCCGGCGGCCGCGCCGTCCTCCACAGTCACTGTCACGAGAAGGCGCTCGGCTTCGCCGCCGCGACCGCCGCGGCGCTGGCCGCCGTGCCCGGCCTCGAGGTCGAGGATCCCGACGCCGGCTGCTGCGGCATGTCCGGCGTCTTCGGGTACGAGGCCGGGCACTACGAGCTCAGCGTGGCCATGGCCGAGCGCGCGCTGATCCCCGCCGTACAGGCGGCGAGCCCGGAGACGGCCGTCCTGGCCACCGGCACCTCGTGCCGCACGCAGATCGGCGACCTCGCCGGCCGGACCGCCCTGCACCCGCTCGAGTTCCTCGCCGCCCGCCTGCAACCCTGACGGCCGCCTTCGCCGACCGTGTACGATGGCGGTCGTGAACTGGGTGATCCTGATCGCCGGCGTCGCGGGTCTTCTGGTCGCCGGCTACGGGCTGGTGACGCTGACCACGCACGCCGTGCGCGCGCGCCGCTACTGGGACATCGCCATCGGCGTCGCGGTGGTGGTCGTCGTCGTCGCGCTGCTGGTGGCCTTCGGCGACCGCCTCATCCGCTGACCGACGGCGCCAGTCCCTAAGGTTCGCCCCGCTGTTGCCGATACTGGGAACGCCGGTCGGCCCCCGACCCCGGCGGCAGGAGAGTGAGCGATGGCAAAGCGAATCCTCGTCGTCGACGACGAGCCCGACATCAGGCGGCTCGTCGCCGAGGCGCTCGAAGTGACCGGGTACGACGTCCACACGGCCGCGAACGGCGGTGAGGCGCTGCGCACCGCGGGCCTCTACCTCCCGGACCTCGTGCTCCTCGACATCATGATGCCGGACATGGACGGGTTCGCGGTGTACGAGAGGCTACGCGAGAAGCCCTGCGAGCTGCGCTCGCCGGTCATCTTCCTCACCGCCCGGCGCGAGATCAACGACAAGCTCCTCGGCTTCGAGAAGGGCGCCGCCGACTACATCACCAAGCCGTTCCACATCAAGGAGCTGCTGGCGCGGGTCAAGGTGCACCTGGGCGAGCTCGGCCCGCCCAAGGGCGACGTGCCCAACCCGATGACCGATCGCGAGCTCGAGGTGCTAGGCCTGCTGGCGAGCGGCAAGACCTACAAGCAGGTGGCGCGCGCGCTGGACCTGAGCCAGAGCACGGTGCGCAACCACCTGCACAACGTCTACCACAAGCTGAACGTGGTGGACCGCGCTCAGGCGGTCATCGTGAGCCGGGAGAACGGCTGGATCTGAGCCTGGTGGCGGCGCGTCAGGAGGCGGAGAACGGCATGTCCGGCAGCGACCACGCCGGGCTCTGCGCGCGACGGTCGCCGCTCCTGCGCTCGGTGAAGGGGCCGGCGCCGCTGCCCCACCGGGGGCGCCGGCGCTCGCCGACACGCCGGTCGACGACCACACGGACGTCGTCGCGGGCGGCGAACTCCGCCGTCAGACGCTCGTAGAAGAACCCCTCGAGCTGGCGCGGGATCACGATGACTCGCGGCTCGGCGCTCTGCGTCGTCCCGGGCATGCACGACCTCCTCCGACACTACAGACGGTACCACGTGAGATGCGGTGTCATTCGCCGTGCGGGAGCCGTTCTCCTCGCTCGAGCCTGACGAGCCCCGCACCGGCGTTGTCCGGACGGGCGACGCGGCGGCCGCGCCGTCAGAGCGGGTCGGCGCCGGCGGCCTCCGCCAGCGCGACGTCGGCCGGGCCGTCGGAGGCGTGCCGCGCGGTCTCGTCCCGCGCGTCCTTCACGTGACTGCGCAGCAGGAGCGCGCACAGACCGCCGATCCCCGCGAGGGCCACGGCGACGACGAACGTGCTCGCCATGGCGTCGGTGAACCAGCCCATGAACAGCCGCTCCATCATCTGCCGCGCCACGTCGGGCATGCCGCCGCCCGTCTCGGGGATGCTCGGCTGCATGGAGCCGCTGCTCGCGGCGGCGACGATCCTGTCCTTGAGCGCCGGCGGTATCTGGCTGACCGTCTGGATGCCCTCGGTGATGGTGGCCGTGACCCGGTTCTGCAGCACGGCCCCCAGGATGGCGATGCCCATGAGGCTGCCGATCTGCCTCGTGGTCGAGAGCACGCCGGAGGCGTTGCCCACGCGCTCCCGGGGCGCCGTGGCCATCACCGCGGAGGTGACCGGCGCGATCGCGAGCCCGATGCCGATGCCGGAGAGGACGAATGGCGCGACCAGGTCGGCGGGCGAC
>JBLMXT010000241.1:0-3126 GCA_050257915.1 Deltaproteobacteria bacterium | reverse complement strand
CGTCGGCGATCTGGTAGACGACCTGGTCGGGAGTCGCCGGGTTGATCTCGAAGGCGTGGCCGAGGCCGATCTGCCAGGGCTCGAGGTTGGCGCGCAGGGCGAAGGCCTCGTTGATGAAGTCCGAGCTGACGACCGTGAAGCCCTTCTCGAAGGCGTCTGCGGTGGTCAGGTAGTTGTCCTCGCCGGTGTTGATGATGATGCCGGCGCGCGCGTTGATCAGGCGGCTGAGGTACTGGTCGACGAACGTCCGCTGCATGTTGATGTTGCGGAAGATGATGCCGTACATGGAATCGTTCAGCATCATGTCGAGGCGCTCGAGCGCGCCCATCGTGGCGATCTCCGGCATGCACAGGCCGCTGGCGTAGTTGCACAGGCGGATGTACCGGCCGAGCTCCTCGCCGACCTCGTCGAGGGCGGCGCGCATGAGGCGGAAGTTCTCCTGCGTGGCGTACGTGCCGCCGAAGCCCTCGGTGGTCTCGCCGAAGGGGACGTAGTCGAGGAGGCTCTGCGCGGTGGTGCGGATGACGGCGATCACGTCGGCGCCGGCACGGGCGGCGGCCTTGGCCTGGGCGGCGTCCTCGTAGATGTTGCCGGTGGCGACGATGACGTACACGTAGGGCTTGAGCGGCTCGCCTGTCTGGGCGACGAGCTCGTTGCGGCGCGCGCGGACCGCGTCGATGCGCGCGACGCCCTCGCGGGCGAGCTCCTGGGCGCGCGCTTCTGCGGCGGCGCGCCGCTCGGCCGGCACCTCGGCGAGCGCCAGGTCGCCCGCGGCGACGCCCGCGGCGACCTCCTGGGCGCTCTTGCCGGTCTGGTCCATGAGGTCGACGAACGGCCGCATGATGCCGCCGGGCAGAAGCTCGCGGGCGTGCTCGGTGACCACGTTGACGAGCGGCACATCGATCTCGTTGACCCCGGCGATCCCGAGCAGACGCAGCGTGGCTCGCTCGGTGGTGTCGGTCGTGTGCTCCTCGATGTGCTGCTGGATGTCGTCGGCGATCGCGTTCGCCGCGGCCCGGGCGCGGTCGACCAGGTCGCCGTTCAATCGGAGGGCATCGCTCACGTGGCCACCCACTTTCGTCAGGAGGGAAGGGACTCGGGGCTCGCGGAGCCGCCTCCCGGCAGCCGGGAGAGCCCGTTCACGACGTCGAACACCGGCACGCGGTCGCCGACGGCCTCGGCCACCGCGGAGAAGAAGACCGCCGGCCGATACGGCTGCGGCACGCGGAAGGGGTTCACCGTGAGCGCGAGCACGCGCAGCGGGGTGAGCGTCTCGAGGCGGATGCCGCGGCGCAGGAAGCGGTAGACCATGGCCGGCGGCAGCACGAGCACGGTGGCGTCACGCACGATGACGCGGAGCTCGGCGCGCGGCGGCAGCACGCGCGTGAGGTCGTCGGCGAACTCCTGGGTGAGCGCGCCGCCCACGAGCAGGGTGTCGGCGCCCAGACGCTCGACCTCGCGCGCGACCGTGACGCCTTCGCCCACCACAGAAGCGAGCTCGAGCGGGTGGGCCACTCCGCCGGCCGTGAACGCGACGACGCGCGTGCCGGCGGCGGCGTGCCCCTCCACCAGCGATCGGACCTCCGGGTCGACCCCGGGCAGTGTGAGCAGGTCCAGCGCCCCGACCGTGATCTCGAGCACGTCGTCGAGCGTGTCGCCGACCATGCCGCCGGTGGCCACGACGACGCCGTCGCTGACGCGCGGCGAGGCGCTGCCGATGCGATTGATGGCGCCGTCGATGATGACCTGGTCCGCGCCCAGTGCCTGCAAGCGCGCGACGGTGACGCGGAGCTCGGCGAGGGTGGTCGGCCCGCTGACCTCGACGACGCCGTCCCCCGCTGCCCGGCCGATGACGACCCGGCCGAGCGGCGTGTGGAACGGCAGCACCTCGAGCGGCCCCATGTCGTAGCGCGAGCGTTCGAGCGAGCCCTGTGTGGTGGCGACCAGCGTCCCGGGCGGCGGCGCGATGCTCGGCTTGGCCAGGCCGGTGAGGTGGTCCGTGCGCTCGCCGTCGAGGCCGAGCGACGTGAGGCCGAACCGCCGCGGGCAGTTCGCCATCAGCGCATTGACGACCGTGGTCTTGCCGGCGTTCTTGACGAGGCCGACGACGGCCAGCGACCGGCTGCCGGAGCCGGCGATGATGTCGCACAGCGCGCCCACGGTCGAGGCGCTGTGGCGGAGGCGGGTGGCGTTCGCGCCGCCGCCGGTCATCGCCCGCCTCCTGCGCTGCGCCGTTGGGTGGAGCCGGCGGCATCGTGGTCCGTCCGGACGCCGGCGCCGGGCTCGTGCTCGCCGTGGCGGATCTCCTTGAGATACGCGAAGATCGTGTAGCGTGAGAGGTCGAGGGCCTCCGCGACCTGCTCCGCCGAGCGCTTGACGAGGAACGCCCCGCGCTCCTCGAGGCGCTTGACCACCTCCATCTTCTCTTCACGGGTCATGACGGCCGGCGTCTTCCCGAGCTCGCTCAGGATCTGCGTGACCATGCCTGCGACCACGTCGCGGATGTCCCCGGCGAAGATCTCCCCCAGCTCGGGGGCGCCGCCGAGGCGGCCTATGGCCGTGAAGTCGGCGAGCACGCGCTGGGCCTGCACGACCTCGGAGACGTCGTAGTTGAGGCCGAGCAGGCCGAAGGCCCGGCCCTCCTCGTCTCTCAGCGTTACCGCGAGCGACTTGAGGATCTTGCCCTCGTGGGAGGAGACGTAGAGACGCACGTCCTGCGCCTCGTCCGGGCTGCGGAGGTTGCGCAGCATCCGGTCAGTGGGCACGTCGCCGACGGTACGGCCCGACACGCCGCCGTTCTCGATCGCCACGATGGAGTGGGGAAGGCGGCTGACGTCGTGAAGGACGACCTCGCAGTCGGCGCCGAACATCTGGGCGAGGCCGCGTACGACTGGCAGCAGCGCCTGAAGGCGCACATCGAGCGGCTGCGTGAGCAAGACGACCCTCCGTTCATGCCTGGTCCCGCCCCGGAGAGACGGCGTGTGCGGAGGTGTGTGCTCCACGCCGGTCCCGGCCTTGATACCGGTATACACCCGCGCGCAGAGGCTTGTCAAAAACAGTGTGCTTTCTACCCGAAAAAGTAGGCGCGGTTGGCGAGTCGCTCCTCGGTCCGTCGCCGCGCCGTCG
>JBLMXT010000240.1:0-4637 GCA_050257915.1 Deltaproteobacteria bacterium | reverse complement strand
CCGGGCACGTGCTTCAGCAGGCGCAGGGCCTGCGTCATCACGGACGCGTAGCGGTCGTGGCTCAGGAGCGCCGGCGTACCGATGTTGAGCAGGCGCTGGACGGAGACCGTCTGCGGATCGGTGTACTTGAGGATGCCGTGCCGTCCGTGGCGGCGCTCCAGCCCCGACTGCTTCCAGCCGCCCATCGGCGCCGCCGACGCCCAGGTCGCCGCGTAGGCCTCGTTGACGTTCACCGTCCCGGTCTGGAGACGGGCGGCGATCGCGCGGCCGGCCTCGACGTCGCGCGTCCAGACGCTCGCATTGAGCCCGAACTCGCTGTCGTTCGCCCGCGCCACCATCTCGTCCACCGACGCGCAGCGGTAGACGGCCGCGACGGGGCCGAAGGTCTCGGCGCGGCACAGCTCCATGTCCTCGGTCACGCCGGCGAGGAGCGTCGGCTCGTAGAAGTAGGGGCCGAGGTCGGGGCGGGCCCTGCCGCCCGCCAGCACCTCGGCCCCCTTGCCGACGGCGTCGTCCACGTGCGCCGCGATCTTGGCGAGCGGGCCGGCGCCGGCCAGGGAGCCCATGTCGTCGGCGAACGTGAAGCTCGACCCGAGCCGCAAGGCCTTGAGCCGCTCGGCCAGGCGCGAGACGAAGGCGTCGTAGACGGCGTCGTGCACGTAGAGGCGCTCGATGCTGATGCACAGCTGGCCGCTGCTCGAGGTGATGCCCTGCAGCGCGCCCGGGACCGCCCTCCGGAGCGCGGCGTCGGGGAACACCAGCAGGGCGTTCTTGCCGCCCAGCTCCATGGAACAGTCCTTGAGCCGCGCGCCGCACCGGGCGGCGACCGCGCGCCCCGTCGCCGTCGAGCCGGTGAACATCACGTAGTCGACGGCGTCGACGAGCGGCTCTCCGAGCTGCGACCCGCGACCGGTGACCACCTGCAGGAGACCCCGGGGGAGCCCCGCCTCCTCCAGCAGGTCCGCCGCCCGGAGGGCCGTCAGCGGCGTCCGCGAGTCGGGCTTGAGGACGACGCCGTTGCCGGCGACGAGCGCGGGGAGGGCGTCGCCGATCGCGAGCGTGAAGGGGTAGTTCCACGGCGTGATGATGCCGATCACGCCGCGCGGCCGGTGGTAGACCCGCGTGGACGTGAGCAGCGGGAGGGCGCCCTGCTTGCGCTGCGCGCGCAGGTACCCCTCGGCGGCGTGCGCGTAGTAGCGCGCCTGGATGGCGACGTCGAGCACCTCTTCGAACGCGTGGATGCGCGCCTTGCCGCTCTCCAGCTGGATGAGGTCGAGGATCTGCTCTGCGTTGGCGATGACGAGGTCGTGGTAGCGAAGAAGCACCCGGGCGCGCTCCTCGATGGGACGGCGCGCCCAGGCCGCCTGCGCGTCTCGCGCCGACGCGCACGCCGCCTCCACGTCGGCGGGACGACCCTCGGGCACGGTCGCCAGCAGGGCGCCGGTGAACGGGGACTCCACCGGCGTCGTCGCTGCGGGCGCGGCGACCGCGGCGCGCGCCGCGAGGCGCGCGAGCATCGCCGCGCTCACCCGCGGCGACCACTGGCGCCGCGACGGGGCGGCTGCCGTAGCCGGCGCCTCGGCGCCCGCGATCGGCTGCGTCTGCGTCACGGGCGTTCCGCGCCGGGGCGGCCGGCGCTCAGCACCGGCGCTCCCGGCGGTCGTCGTGCATGCGCTGGCCGGCGCGCTCGATGAGCTCCTGCAGGGAGACCTGCTCGCCCGGCTCCCAGTCCGCGGCGCCGATGCTCAGCGAGATGCGGAACGGCCGCCCCGACTTCTCGTTGGCCCGGTCCATCCGGCGGCGCAGCCGGGCGACCAGCTCCCGTGTCACGGCGGGGTCGTCCTCCGCGAGGACGACGAACTCGTCGCCGCCGACGCGCCCGACCACGTCAGACTCGCGGATGCTCGCGCGGATCACGTCGGCCACCGCACACAGCGCGTCGTCGCCCTGTGCGTGCCCGAAGCGGTCGTTGATGGCCTTGAGCCCGTCGACGTCGACGGAGACGACCCCGAGGCCGCCGGCGTGGCGGCGCGCGCTGCGCATGGCGTGCTCGCCGAGCGCGAAGAGGCCGCGGCGGTTGTACAGGCCGGTGAGGCCGTCCGTCAGTGAGAGCTTGCGCAGTTGCTCCTCGCGCTGGCGGAGCGCGGTCTCGGCCGCCTTCTGCGGCGTGATGTCGATGATGTAGCCCTCGTAGGCCGTCGCCGCGCCGTCGGCGCCGCGCACCGTGTGCGTGAAGTCACGGACCCCGTGGGTCCGGCCCTGGGCGTCGGTGATGCGGTACTCCTGCGTCCAGCTGTCCAGGCCAGACCGCGACTTGTCGTTGCCGTCTTCGGCGATCCAGCCGATGTCCGCGGGGTCCACGATGCTGGCGTAGACGCGCCGGCCGCTGGTGAACTCCTCCGGCGTGTAGCCGTAGGCGCTGACGTTGGGGGAGACGTACTCCACCGTCCCGTCGTCGTCGACCCCCCAGCGGAACGTGACCACTGGACCCGCCACCAGCAGGTCTCGCTCGCGCTGCAGCTCGTCCTCGGCCTGCCGGCGCCGGGCGATCTCGTCGGTGAGCGCGCGTTCGCGCTCCTCGAGAAGGACGACCATTGCGTTGAAGGCCTCGGAGAACTCGCCCATGAAGTCGATGCGCTGCGTGTAGTCGCCGCGGGCGATCTCCTGCGTCTGCCGCGTGAGCTGCCTGAGCCGTGCGTGCATCTCGACGAGCGACGCCGCCATCAGGTTGTCGGGCGGAGGGAGCGGAGCCGAGAGCTCGCCGCGCGAGAGCGGGAGCACGAAGCGGACGATCTCCTCCAGCTGGCGCAGCATCCGGTTGACGGTGTGGACGAGCGGGAGTGCGACCGGAGAGCACGTCGCCTCCGCGACGTAGTGCACGCCGCGCGCCTCGAGCACATCGGTGAGCGCTTCGTCGATCTCTCTGAGGCACGTCGCGAGGTCGGTGCGCTCGCGGTCTTCGACGTGCGGCGTCACCGCGAGGCGCTCCTGTCGAGCGCCGCGGTCGCCGCGCGCCGCCGCCGCCCGTTGGCCGTGTCCCCGTCCATCGTCACCCGCCTCCTCGACCCCCCGTGGGAGGCAGTCTACACCCGGCCGGCGGCGAGGGTATGCCGCCTGCCGCGGCGAACAAGGGAACGAGCTTCGAGGAGGCTGAGGTGAGACCCAGGTGGCGCGCGGGCGTGCTCGCGGCGGCCGGCGCGGCGACGCTGCTCGCCGGCTGCGGCATCCGTGTGGCCGCGAAGCCGTCGCCTTCACCCTCGCCGGCCCGACCGGCATCCATGGTCGCCTCGCGCGCATCTCCCGCGGCGTCGCCGGCGGCGTCGCCCGCCCCTCCCGTCGCGACTCCCTCTCCGTCGCCTCCCCTCGAGGTTCCTCCGGCGGCGCCGACCGTCGCGCCGTCCGTGCGCCCTGCGCCCGGGACGTCCGGACGCCGCGCCTCGGCGCTCGCGGACGCCGCGCGGCGCGTGGCCGCCGCGGCCGCGGTCCGGAGCGCGCTCCCCGCCTTCGACCAGCTGGTCGCGAGCATGGTGGCGCGCAGCGGCGTCCCCGGCGCCGCCGTCGCCGTGGTCGCGGGGGACACCGCCATGTACACGCGCAGCTTCGGACTGCGGGAGATCGGGCGTCCCGCCCCGGTCGACGACGACACGCTCTTCCAGCTCGGCGCGGTGTCGGGCGCGTACACGACCACGATGCTCGCTGCGCTCGCCGGAGAGGGTGAGCTCATCCGCTGGGACCAGCCGGTGCGGCGGGTGTGGTCCGGTTTTCGGCTGCGCGACCCGTGGGCGACCCGGGAGGCCACGTTCCGCGATCTCACGGCAGGGCGCAGCGGCCTGCCGGCGCACGCCGGCGCGGAGCTGCTCGCGTTCGGCTACGGTCGCGCCGAGGTGCTGCGCCGGCTGCGCCGCCTGCGTCCGGCCGCCGGCTTCCGCGCCGAGTTCGCGCCCCAGGACGGGATGGTCACGGGGGCGGCCGCCGCCGCCGAGCACGCCACGGGACGCTCGTGGGCGCGCCTGGTGCGCGAGCACGTGCTCGACCCGGTCGGGGACGAGGGCACGGTGCTCACCTGGCGCGGTTTTCGGCGGGCCGCCGACAGGGCGACGCCGCACAGGCTCGTGGACGGGACGATGACGCCGCAGGACCCGGCGGACCAGACCGTGTTCGCGCCGGCGCTGGGCGTCGGCGCGAGCCTGAGCGGGCTGGTGACCTTCGCCCGGCTGCAGCTCAACGGGGGGGCCGTGGGCGGCGTGCGCGTGGCGCCGGCCGGGCTGCTCGCGCAGACGCTGCGGCCGGCGACGGCCGTGGCGGACACGCCGTCCGGGCCGGAGGCGGCCGCGCCCGGGTGGATGCTCTCGACGTTCGACGGGCGGCTGCTCGCGAGCGCCGAAGGCGGCCTCGCGAGCGGCTCCAGCGCCACCGTGACGCTTCTTCCGGACGACGGCGTCGCGGTGATCGTGCTCGCCAACGCCTATCCCGAGGGCGCGGCGCTCGGCAGGGCGATCGCGCGCACGCTCACCGACCTCGCCGTGTTCGGAGCGCCACAGGAGGACTGGCTGGTGCGCGAGCAGGCCACGCTCGCCGCGGAACGCGCGGCTGAGCCCGCCGCCGGCCTCGTGCTGCCGCCGCGGGCGGCCGCGGCG
>JBLMXT010000239.1:0-9637 GCA_050257915.1 Deltaproteobacteria bacterium | reverse complement strand
CTCGGTCTTGAGGCCGAGCACGGAGTTGGAGCACAGGCCGTAGCCGAGCACGATCGTCGCGCCCGGCTTGTCGGCCTCGGCCACCGCGACGCGCAGCGCCTCCTTGAGCCGCTCGGGGCTCACGTGCAGCTGCGCCTCGAGCTCCCGGCAGTCGAGGCCGTCGGCCGCGCCGTCGGCGAGCTCGCCGAGGACGGCCGGGCAGGCGATGAGCTTGAGGCTTTCAGAGCCGGGCTTGAGTGTCTGGGGCTGGTCGTCGATGGTCATGCGTCACCGGGGGTCGCGGACGTCGGGCTCGGGCTTCATGGTAGCAGGAGGTAGCCGACGGCTGGTGCACGGATGCTGCCCGAGGCATGGCCGTGGTGCAGCGCCTTCTCGGCCGCTAGAGATGTGAGGACGCGAGCGCCCGCGCACGGCGCGTTGTACGCTGGGTCCCACCCTCGCGAGCGAAGGAGAAGACATGGAGTTCGAGAGCGTCGTGCGCGGGCGCCGCAGCATCCGCGCCTACACCGATCAGCCGGTCCCGGACGACCTGGTGCGCGAGATCCTCGACGAGGCGCGCTGGGCGCCGTCGTCGCGCAACACCCAGGCCTGGAGCGTGTGGGTGGTGACGGGCGAGGCGCTGGAGCGCTTCAAGGCCGCCTTCAAGGCCGCCGTCGCGCGCGAGGAAGCGGATGCCTCCGACCTGCCGGGGACGGCGACCGCGGACTGGCCGCAGGCGTGCTCGGCGCGCGCGGTCGAGCTCATGAAGACGCGCGCCGAGACGCTCGAGGCGGCCGGCGAGGTGGCCGGCCCGGCCGCCTCCATGGCGCGCATGGCCGAGTGCTTCGGCGCGCCGGTCCTGCTCGTGTTCGGGTTCGAGGGCTGCCTCTCGCCGGCGTATGCGACCTACGACACGGCGTCGCTGGTCCAGAACGTGTGCCTCGCCGCCCACGACAAGGGGCTCGGCACGTGCCAGTCCACCACGCTCGTCCGCTACCCCGGCCTGCTGCGCCAGCTGCTGCCCGGGGCGGAGGAGCAGCGCATGGTCGTCGCCGTGACGCTGGGCTACCCGGACCTCACGGCTCCGGCCAACACCTTCGCACGCTCGCGCGCCCCCCTGGACGAGATCGTGACCTGGGTCTCCTGACCCGGGGCACGGCCTGATCCGTTGGCGCTCATCAAGCGCATCACCGACGAGGACGTCCACCGGCGCCGCTGGCAGCTGCTGGCGCTGACGGCGGTCGGAGCATTCATGTGGCCGCTGGACGGGTCGATCGTCAGCGTCGCCCTGCCGGTCATGGGGCCGGACCTCCACCTGAGCTTCACCGCCGCGGTGTGGGTCTCGGCGGCGTTCCTGCTCACGACCGCGGTGCTGCTCATCCCGGCGGGACGCATCGCCGACCAGCGCGGCCGCGTGCGCTACTACCTGCTCGGCATCGCCGTCTTCACCGCCGCCTCGCTGCTGTGCGCCCTCAGCACGACCGGTACCTGGCTCATCGCCTCACGCATCATCCAGGGCGGCGGCGCCGCGCTCATCGGGGCGACCTCGGCGGCGATCGTGACGGCGGTCTTCCCGCCGCACGAGCGCGGCCGCGCCCTGGGCATCAACGTGATGGCCGTGTACATCGGCCTGACCGTCGGTCCCCCTCTGGGCGGCTTCATCGCCGCCTCTGTCGGCTGGCGCTGGATCTTCCTCATCAACCTGCCCATCGGCATCGTCGTGCTGCTCTGGGGCTGGTTCATGCTGCCGCGCAGCGAGCGTGTGCCGGGGCCGCGTCTGGACGTGCTGGGGTCGGTCCTGCTCGGGGGGTTCCTGGTCAGCCTGCTGGTGCCGCTGACCTTCTCGGTGGAGTGGGGCTGGGCGTCGCCGCGCACCATCGGCCTGCTGCTCGTCTCGGCGGCGTGCTTCGTCGCCTTCGTGGCCTGGGAGCGGCGCGTCGAGTCGCCCATCCTCAACCTCGACCTCGTGCTCAGGAACCGCCTCTTCGCCGCCGCGAACACGGCGGCGCTGCTCAACTACATGGCGCTGTACGGCGTCAGTCTGCTCACGGCCATCTTCCTGGAGCACGTCCAGGAGCAGTCGGCGTCGCTCACCGGGTGGCTGCTGCTGAGCATGCCGCTGCTGATGGCCGTGCTCAGCCCGTTCAGCGGCCGCCTGAGCGACCGCATCGGCTCGCGCGTGCTCGCGACCGGCGGCATGGTGGCGATCGCCACCGGCATGCTCCTGCTCGCGCTCACGCCGGAGACGGCGCCGCTGTGGCGGGTGGCCGCCTGCCTCGCCGTCGTCGGGGTGGGCATGGCGGCCTTCAGCGCGCCCAACACGTCCGCCGTCATGGGCAGCGTGCGTCGCGACCAGCTCAGCCAGGCCAGCGCCTTCCTCAGCACCATGCGCACCTCGGGGCAGGCGCTCAGCGTCGCGCTGCTCGGCGGCATCGCCGCCAGCCAGCTCGGCCGCGTCGGCGGTCGCCTGCTGCTCACGCACGGCCACGGGGGCGGGGCGGTGGCCGCGCGCGCCGTGGACGCCTACGCGAGCGGCTACCGCTACGCGATGCTGACCGGCGCCGTGCTCGCGCTGGCCGGCGCCGCCGTCTCGCTCACGCGCGGCGCCCACGCGGCGGCGCCGGGCGCGGGCCCGCCGGCGGGCTGAGGCCGGCGCCAGGCGGATGCCGGCCGGCGACGGCGCTTCGCCCGCGCCGGCCGGTCCGTTCGTCAGGCCGGCCGCCTCAGGCGGCGCGCTCCTCGGCCGGGACGGGCTCGAGGCCCGGGCCGACCGGCGCGCCCGGTCCCGACGGCGCCGGCGTCGCCGACGGCGCGGCCGGCGCGCCCTCGATGCTCAGGTGCGGCAGCCACTCCAGCCAGCTCGGCAGGTACCAGTTCCAGCGGCCGAGCAGCTTCATCGCCGACGGCACGAGGATGGTGCGGATGAGCGTCGCGTCCAGCAGCACGGCGACGGCGAGGCCGAAGCCCATCTGCTGGAACATCACGAGGTCGCCGGCGGCGAAGCCGGCGAACACGGCGACCATGATCAGCGCGGCGCCGGTGATGATGCCGGCGGTGGCGCCGATGCCCTCGGTCACGGCGAGCGTGTTGTCGCCGGTCCTGTCCCACGCCTCCTTGATGCGGCTCAGCAGGAAGACCTGGTAGTCCATGCTGAGACCGAACAGCACGGCGAAGAGCAGCAGCGGCACCCACTGCTCCACCACGGGGACCTGCTCGAACCCGAGCAGCGAGGCGCCCCAGCCCTTCAGTGAGACCAGCGTGACCAGGCCGTAGGCCGCGCCGACGCTGAGCAGGTTCATCAGGATCGCCTTGAGCGGGATCACGACGGACCGGAACGCCACCAGCAGCAGCAGGAAGCTCAGGCTGAGGACGAGCGCCACGACCCAGGGGAAGTAGCTGTTGACGATGTCGATGTAGTCGATGTTGCCGGCGGTCTGGCCGGTCACGTAGACGGACGCTCCGCTGCCGTCGAACGCCCTTGGGATGAGCGTGTCGCGCAGCTCGCGCACCTTGCCGAGCGCGAGGCCGCCGACCGCGTCGCCGTTGACCGGGACCGTGAGTAAGGCGAGGTTCCCCGACTTGGCCGTCTGCGCCTGCACCGGGCCGAACGCGGGATCGCCCGCCAGCTCCTGCGTGAGGCGGGCCATCGCCGTCTGGACGGCCGGCGTGGCCGCCTTGCCGTCCACGACGATCTCCACCGGGTTCACGGCTCCGGCAGAGAACTGCTGCTCGAGCACCGCGAAGCCCTGCTTGCTCTCGAAGCTGTTGGGGAAGGTGTTGACGCCCGAGACGCCGGTCTTCATGTCGAGGGCGGGGTAGGCGAGCAGGAGCAGGACGCCGACCCCGACGGCGAGGGCGAGCGCCGGCCGCTTCATCGCCCGGTAGGCCACGCGGGCGATCCAGGAGGTGCGGCCCGCGCTCCGGTTGTCGAGGATGCGGCGGCCGAGGTACGGCACCTTGAGGCTGTTGACGCGGTCGCCGAGGAGGCTGAGGACGGCCGGCAGCAGCGTCAGCGCGGCGGTCACCGCCATGCTCACCACGAGGATGGCGCCGATGGCGAGGCTGGCGAAGATGTTGGTCGGCACGATCAGCAGGCCGAGCAGCGCCAGCACCACGGTCAAGCCGCTGAACAGCACCGCGCGGCTCGCGGTGCCGCCGGTGACGGCGATCGCGTCGAGCTTGTCGCGCCCGCGCGCCCGCTCCTCACGGAAGCGCGAGATGATGAACAGCGAGTAGTCGATGCCCGTCGCCAGGCCCATCATGCTCACCATGTTGATGGCGAACACGGAGACGTCGAACGTCTGACCGACGAGCGCCGTGAGGCCGATCGCCATCGTGATGGCGATGAGGCTGAGGAGGATCGGCAGCCCGGCCGCGACCACGGCGCCGAACACGATCAGCAGGATGACGAGCGCGATGGGCACGCCGATGCCCTCACCCTTGCGCAGGTCGGTCTCGGCGGTGTGGCTGAAGTCGCTGTTGATGCTCGCGGCGCCGGTGACCAGGGTGTCGAAGCCGCCCTTGCCGTCGGCGCGGTGCACCACGTCGTGGACCTTGTCGATGTTCTTCTCCGCCTGGGTCAGGTCGCCGGCCATGACGACCGGGATGATCGCCGTGCGGCCGTCGGCGGAGATGAGTGTCTTGTCGCCGCCCCGGTACGCACTCACGGCGCCGTCGACCACGGTCGGTCCAAGGGCCGCGATGTCGTTCTGCAGCGACAGCACCGCGGCGCGGAACGCCGGGTCGGAGGCGGTCGCCTGGGTGGAGCGCACGATGACGATCTCGTTGGCCTTCTGCGGCATGTTCATGCGCTGCTGCAGGAGATCCCGCCCGCGCTGCGAGTCGGGATTCCCGAGGAAGCTGTACTGGGCCGTGAGGGTGCCCGGGAGGACGAGCACGATGACCGCGACGATGGCGGCGAGGGCGGCTGCCCAGAGCGCCAGCGTCAGCCACGGACGCCTCGCGGAGCCCCGCGCCAGCGCGGTGGTGGAGAGTCGCATGGTGTCCCTTCCTTGACGGCCCCGCCGGGAGCAGAAGCCGGAGTGATTTGGCCTGATTAGGGACTCCCTGCCCGCGAGCGCGCGCGGGAAAACGCCGCGACGGTCGGCAGGTGCGCGCATGTGGGACGGGCCGGGGCCGCAGCGCCGCCCCGGCCCGTCCGGGTCGGTCGGTGTGTGTCCGGCGTTACACCAGCGGCGGAGGTGGCGGCGGCGAGCTCGCCGGTGGCGCCGGTGGCGCCTCCGGGGCCGCCGGCTCGTCCTCCGGGGCCGCTTGGCTGACGTCTGGTGGTGCGGTGGCAGTCTCCGGCGCGGCCGCGGGACCTGCGTCCGGGGTCGCCGGCGCGCCGGCCGGCGCCGCGGATGGCTCCGGCGCCGCGGCGGTGGCCGGTGGCGTGGTGGGAGTCGCGGGCGCGGCCTCGGCGGGCGTGGCCGGCGGCGTGACCGGTGCGGCCGGTGCGGCCGCGGCGGGCGAGACCGGCGGCGTCACGGGCGCCGCGGGGGCGCCGGTCTGCGCGGGCGTGACCGGCGCGCTCGGCGGGGCCGGGGGCGCCGGCGGCGCCGCCGGGACGGCGTACCCACCGGCGGGTGGAGGCGGCGGCGGGGCGGCGCCGTAGCCGCCGCCGGCCGGACTCGCGACCGGTCCCAGGTACTGTGCGTCACCGAAGCCGAGGATCGGCGCGAAGACGAACGGCACCAGCCAGAGGCCGATGCCGGTGCCCCCGCCTCTGCCGAAGGCCTTGGCCATGTCGAGGCAGCCCATCAGGTAGAGCACGAACATGAGGATGCCCAGGATGACGCCGACGATGGGGATCCACGAGAGCAGCACCGACGCCACGAGGGCCCAGAACCACCAGCGGGGACGGCCGATCATCTCGACCCAGACCCACCAGTTGTAGATGGGGATGATGGCCGCCCAGCCGGGCCTGCCGGCCTTGACGTACATCTTCCACAGACCGACGACGGTGACCACGTAGATCGCGATCATGAAGATCAGGTAGACCGCGAAGAGGGCGCCGAGCGCCCCGTCGTTCACGTCGTAGTTGTAGGTGTCCATGGACCTCCTCCTCGATACCGTGCGCCTTTCGGGGCGCTCCCGTGGGAGTTCCGCGCGCGGCGCGCGCCTCCTGCCTGCACGGTGTATCGGCTCCTGCGGCCGAACCTGCACGTGTGCGGGATCCGCGGGCGATCAGCAGGCCGCTGGGTTTGCCCAAGAATCGCTCGTTGACGCCCGCCTCCGGCGACGTATGGTGAAGCGTGGAGGCCGGGGTCGGCGCTCGACCCGGCAGCGGTCGGCGATCGTGGTGCTCGCGGTGGACGCGGGGAGGACGACGTGAACGACGTGAACGACGTGAGCGGCGTGAACGGCGCGGCGGGCGGGCGCTGCCGCCGGTTCGAGGGCAGGGTCGCCCTGGTCACCGGCGGCGCCTCGGGCATCGGGCTGGCGACGGCGGAGCGGCTGCTCGCGGAGGGTGCCGCCGTCGTCATCGCCGACCGGGACGGCGAGGCGGGGGAGGCCGCGGCGGCCGCGCTGCGCGGCCGCGGCCTCGAGCTCGCGAGCGCCGCGCGCTGCGACGTGACGCGCGGCGCCGAGGTCAAGGCGCTCGTGGAGGGCGTGGTCGCCCGCCACGGGCGCCTCGACGTGCTCTTCAACAACGCCGGCATCTTCGAGCCCGGCGAGGTCCACGAGGTCGACGAGGAGGCGTGGGACCGCCAGCTCGGCGTCAACCTGCGGGGGGTCTACCTCGTGGCGCACCACGTGGTGCCGGTGATGCTGGCGCGGGGCGGCGGCGCGATCGTCAACAACGCCTCCGTCGCCGCCCTCGTCGGCGACCGCGCCGCCGCCGCGTACTGCGCGAGCAAGGGCGGCGTGGCCCTGCTCACCAAGCAGATGGCGCTTGACTACGCCGCGCGCGGCATCCGCGTCAACGCCATCTGCTGCGGCGAGATCGACACGCCGCTGTTCGTCAGGGAGTCGTACCAGATCGGCCTGACGCCCGACGCGTACCGGGAGGTCCTCAACGAGCAGCACCCCATCGGCCGCATCGGCCTGCCCTCCGAGGCGGCCGCGGCGGTCGCGTTCCTGGCCAGCGACGACGCGAGCTTCGTGACCGGCGTGCTGCTGCCGGTCGACGGCGGCTACGCGGCCCAGTAGGAGGAGAGATGCGCGGACTGACCTACAAGGTCGCCTTGATCACCGGCGGCTCCTCGGGCCTCGGCGAGGCGATCGTCCACCGCTTCGCGGAGGAGGGCGTCAGCGTCGCCGTGGGCGGCCGGGACGCGGCGAGGACGCGGGCCGTCGCCGCGCGCGCGGCCGAGCTGGCGCGCGCGAACGGTCATGCGAGCGAGCACGCGGTCGTGCTCGGCGACGTCTCCCGCGTCACAGATTGCGACCGCCTGGTCGCCGAGACGCTCGAGCGCTTCGGCCACCTCGACATCCTCGTCAACTCGGCCGGCATCTGGATCGAGAAGCCCACCACCGAGATGAGCGAGGACGAGTACGACCGCCTCATGGGCGTCAACCTCAAGGGCGCATACTTCATGTGCCGGGCGGCGCTGCGCCACATGACGGCGCGCAGGAGCGGGGTGATCGTCAACATCGCCAGCGACTCGGGCATCCACGGCGAGCCCAACGCCGCCGCGTACTCGGCGGCCAAGGCCGGGATCGTGATGATGACCCGCGCCATGGCCATCGACCACGGGCCCGACGGCGTGCGCGTGTGCTCCGTCAGCCCGGCGATCTTCGACACGCCGATGCTGGCGAGGGCGGTCGCCGAGGCGCCCGACCCCGAGGCCTACTTCAGCGTCCAGGACGAGGGCTACCCGCTCGGGCGCATCGGACGGCCCCCGGAGCTGGCCGCCGCCGTCGCCTTCCTCGCGAGCGACGAGGCCAGCTTCCTGACCGGGCGCACGCTGGTCGTGGACGGTGGGGTGACCGCCTGAGGGTTCGCGGACGCGGCGCGGGGTGACGGCTGAGGCGTCGTGGGAGGCGGGCGCGGCGGGCGACGCCGTCCCGCGCCTCAGCCCACGGCCGCCACGCGGTCGATCTCGGCGATGAGCTCCGCCTTGCGCTCCGGCGCGAGCAGCGACGCGGTGATCGAGTTGCGCGCCAGCTGGGCCATGTCGGCGCGGCTCAGGCCCAGCGCCTTCTGCGCGGCGACGTAGTTGTCCAGGAGGTAGCCGCCGAAGTACGCCGGGTCGTCCGAGTTGACCGTGACCACGACCCCGGCATCGAGCAGGCGCTTGAGCGGGTGCCGCGAGAGGTCAGGGGTCACCTGCAGCTCGAGGTTGCTCAGGGGGCACATGGTGAGAGGGATCTGGTCCGCGGCGAGGCGCCGCTGCAGCTCGGGGTCCTGGATGGCGGCGACCCCGTGGTCGATGCGCCGCACCTCGAGCACGTCGAGCGCCTCGGAGATGTACGCGGGCGGACCCTCCTCGCCGGCGTGCGCGACGGCGACGAGGCCCGCCGCCCGCGCCCTCGCGTACACCTCGGCGAACTCACCCGGCGGGTGGCCCGCCTCGGCCGAGTCGATCCCCACCCCGGCGATGACGTCGCGGTAGGGGAGGGCCAGCTCGAGCAGCTCCAGGGCCTCGCTCGCCGGCCGGTCGCGCAGGAAGCACATGATCAAACGCCAGCTGAGGCCGTGGCCGGCGTCGGCGTCGCG
Organism: Deltaproteobacteria bacterium; assembly: GCA_050257915.1. Taxonomy (GTDB): domain Bacteria; phylum Actinomycetota; class Thermoleophilia; order UBA2241; family UBA2241; genus CAIXSE01. The sequence continues at coordinate 996 of JBLMXT010000239.1, read as the reverse complement.
CAGGGCGCGGGTGATCCCGCCGACGACGTCGGCGAAAGGAACCCCGCGCGGCACGTGGCTCTGCGGGTCGAAGAACACCTCCACGTGGCGCGCGCCGTCGGCGACGACGCGGCGCACGTAGGCGGCGGTGAGGTCGTAGTAGTCCTGCTCGGTGACGAGGACGGCCACCCCCGCGTAGTAGATGTCCAGGAAGTCCTGGAGGTCGTTGAAGCGGTACTGCGCCCGGCACTCCTCGGCGGTGGAGCAGGGCAGGGCGACGCCGTTGCGGCGGCCGAGCTCGAGCAGGAGCTCGGGCTCGAGCGTGCCCTCGATGTGCAGGTGCAGTTCCGCCTTGGGCAGGCGGCGGATGAAGGCGACGACGGCCGCGTCGTCGCCGGCGGGGGTCCTGAAGTCGGGGGAGCGGGACACGCGGCCTCCTTGCTGGGCGTCGGTTGACCCCTTGTACCCGCGAGCGTGGGTTGCGGCACGGCTGGCCCGCACGATGAGCCCGCGGTCGCGGTAGGCGCGCAGGAAGCGTCCGGCCCGGCTGGTAGTGTCACCCCATGGACAGGGACCGGGCGCAGATGCACGCGCTGCTGCCGGTGCTGCTGGCCGCCGTTCTCCTCGCCCTCGCGGCGAGCGGGTGCGGCGGCTCTGCCGGCTCGACCGCCCCGAGCGGGCAGGACGGCTCGGGCGGCGCTTCCGGCGGCGGCGCGGCCGGCACGGACGCCGGCGGGCAGTCGGGGAGCGGGGCGGGGAGCGCGGCGACGCCGCAGCCGAGCTCCTCCTCGCCGCAGGGGCCGGCGCTGCGCGTCGTCTTCGTCCGCGTGGGCCAGGGCGACGCAGCGGTGCTGCGCAGCGGCACGTGGACCGGGCTCGTGGACGGCGGCCCGTCAGGCTCCGAGGCCGCCGTGAGGGCGGCGCTCGCCGGGCTTGGCGTGCGCCGCCTCGACACCCTCGTGATCTCGCACCAGCACGCCGACCACACGGGCGGGCTGGCCGCGCTGGTCCGGCAGT
>JBLMXT010000238.1:0-2871 GCA_050257915.1 Deltaproteobacteria bacterium | reverse complement strand
GGCCGCCCCGGCGTAGCGGTTGGGCCGGTCGAGCAGCCCGGCGAGCGCCGCGCCCGGCAGCTGGTCCGGCGCGCGGACCAGGTCCAGGTAAGCGCGCAGGAGGGTGGCCGCCTGGTGCGTGAACAGCGTGCAGCCGAGCGCCGGCGTCCGCGGCACGTCGCCGGCGTCGAGCGCGAGCGCCACCAGGAGTTGCTGGGAGCGGTAGCGGCAGAGCACGGCGAGGTCGCGCCAGCCGCAGCCGAGTCGCTCCTTCTCGGCGCGCAGGAACGCGCACATCGCCGCGGCGCGACGCGGCCAGGACGGCGCCCCGAAGAACCGGACGGCGCCGTCCTGCGCCCCCTCCCGGGGACGGATGTCCTTGGCCTCGCGGACGACGTTGTGCGCCACCAGGCGGGCTCCGGTCTCGACGACCGCCCGCGAGCAGCGGTAGTTGGTGCACAGCGTATAGGTGGCCGACCAGGGTCTGGGCGGCATGCGGCGGTGGAACTCGAGGATGCCGCGCGGGTCGGCCCGCCGCCAGCCGTAGATGAGCTGGTCGTCGTCGCCGACCACGAACAGCCGCCGGTGCGGGCGGGAAAGCACGTCCACCAGTGCGAGCTGCGCGCCGTTCAGGTCCTGGAACTCGTCCACCAGCACGTGGTCGAAGCGCGCCTGGACGAAGGCGCGGTGGGCCGGGTCGGCGAGCAGGTCCGCGACCGCGAAGTAGATCTGGTCGTCGAACGACTGCAGCCCGGTCGCGGTCTGCGCGCGGGTGTACTGCGCGTGGGTGGCGGCGAAGGGCAGGTCGAGCAGTGGCGTGTCGCCGAGCGACTCGATCCGCACGGCGACGTCGGCCGGCGGCTCGAGCGCCGCGCGCACCCGTCCAAGGCCCTGCATGAAGGCGCCGACCGGGTCACTGCCGCGGCGCGGCTTGAGCTCGCGCAGCGAGACCCCGGCGGCCTCCATGGCGCGCGCCATGAGGGCGCGCAGCGAGCGGCCGTCGTGGTCGAGCGAGAAGCGTGCGCGCAGCACCTCGCGCTGGTAGCGGTACCCGAACGCGTTGAAGGTGGCGCAGTGGACGCCCGGCGGGCGGTCGTGGTGGTCCCGCGGTCCGCCGCGGCGGCGCGGGCGGCGCGATGACGGCGCCTCAGCCGGCGGCGAGCCGAGGCGGCGCGTGCTCGCGATGCCGAGCGCCGCCAGCCGCTCCTCGAGCTGCTCCGCGGCCTTGCGGTTGAAGGCGAGCATGAGGATGCCGGAGGGGTCGGCGCCGCGGTCCACCAGCTCGACGACGCGGCTGATCAGCGTCTTGGTCTTGCCCGAGCCCGCGGGCGCGAGGACGCGCGCCGGCCCCTGCGCGTGCTCGACGGCGGCGCGCTGCGCGGCGTCGAGCCGCACCGCGTCGGGGCCGCTCGCGGGCCGGTGGCAGAGAGCGGAAGAGGAGGGGGCGGCTGGTCCGGAGGCGCCGGCGCCGGGGAGGCCGGTGTGGCGCCAGGGCCCGGCGGCCGCCCCCAGCAGCCGGCCGATGTCCTCGAGGTCGAGTCGCGAGGCGTCGCCGACGGCGAGTCGGCGCGGCACGAGCGCGTCCGCCGCGAACGGCAAGCCGAGGCAGAAGGGGATGCCGCGGGCGACGAGCGGGTGGACGAAGCCCAGGAGGATCTCCGTGGCCTGCGCCTCGAACTCGTCGCGCGACCCATCCCAGTACCAGAGACCGACGGGGACCGCGCCACCCAGCAGCGGGCGCCGGGGATCGCCCGGGTCCTCGGTCCACGTGCGCCGTGAGGCGAAGCGCGCGCTCGGGGCGGCCGCCGCCGCTCGCCGCGCGAGGTCGCGGCGGCTTGCGACGTCGAAGAACAGCAGGCGCGGCCCGCCGCCGTCGGTACCGTCGCGCGCGGCCACTGCCGTGCCGGGCGCGGCGAGGGGACGAGCGGGGCGGTCGGCCGTGGGGCGCATGGGAAGCCGACGGTAGCAGCCCTCGCCCGCCCGGACGAGGGTGACGAGGGTGGACGTTGACCGGGCCCGGCCGGCGCCCCGCGCCGCTACGCCAGCGCCCTGTACAGCTGGTCGGCGAACGCGATCTGGCCGACCGCCTCCGGGTGTCGCAGCTGCTGCGGGTCGGCGCGCTCACCGAAGCCGAGGCGGACGCGGTCGAGGGCGTCGGCGTCTTTGAGCAGCCAGAGGACGCGGAGGGCGCGCTCCGGCTCCGCCAGGCGTCGCGCCGGGTCGTCGGCCGTGGCGAGCCGCGCCGCCAGTGCCGCGGCGCCCCCGTCGGGCAGCGAGTGCCGGGTGATGGCGAAGCGGACCAGCGCGGCGTCGTGCGCACCGAGCTCGGCCGTGAGGCCGAGCTCGTCGGCGCGCGCGGCGCTGCGGGCCCCGTGCGGAGGTTCCACGCCGTCGGTCTCGCGGCCGATGTCGTGCCAGAGGGCGGCCTGAAGGACGAGCCGAGCATCGTCCTCGTCCCAGCGCAGCCGCTCGAGCAGACGCTGTGCGTGGACGTGCACGCGCCGCGTGTGGCCCTCGCCGTGAAGCCGTGACGGGCGCCGGAACCACCAGGCGGGCACCTCAGGCGCGCGGGCCACCCACGGCTGCACGCGCTCGATCGGGGGAGTCGTCATGGAGCCAGCATAGCGCGCCGGCCGGACGTGACCGCCGCCGACCTGGTCGCCGGCTCAGAGCCATTCCACCTGCTTCATGAATGCCTCGTCGCAGGTGGAGCAGCGGAACTTCTCATTGGGCAGGTTCTCATGGTGACTCGCCTTCAGGTGGTGCTCGAGGGACTTGAGCGAATCGAACTCGGCCGGGCAATTGGGGCACGGGTGCATCTCGAGGCTCACTGCGGCCTTCCTTTCGTGGGCAAGCGTTGTGGGGCGCCACACTGGTACCCGGCGGGCCGGC
>JBLMXT010000237.1:0-3828 GCA_050257915.1 Deltaproteobacteria bacterium | reverse complement strand
ATCTTCTTCGCTGGCGCGCGATAGCCGGCTCGCCGGCGCGACGGGCCCCGGTGCACGACCAGCTGCTGACGCACATGCGCCACGACCTGCTGCGCACGCACGTGCGTCACGCCCTGCGGTGACTCGAGGCCGCCGGTACAGGAACTCGGCCTCCGGCCGATAACAGGGAGGCGGGCGGCGCCCGAGGGAGCGCCGCGCGCGTGAGCGTCCACTCCGGGGGAGGTCCTGGCATGAACAGGCGTATCGTGCGGCTCGCGGCCCTGACCGCGAGCCTGCTGCTCGTGGCTCTGTCCGCAGGCGTCGCCGCCGCGGTCACGAGCTCCGATGTGGCCTACTTCGACGGGTTCCAGGATCTGACCGGCGTCGACCCCACCCAGAGCAGCGGCGTGCAGATCGACTCCCTCGGCGGCCTGCGCATGGCGACCATCGGGAAGGCCACCGCCGCCGTCTGGACGAGCGCTGCGGACTTCACGTCGCCGGCGCCGCCGCTGGGTCCGGTCTTCGGGATGTCGACGCTCGACGCCTCGACGGTCTCCGGGACCCTGCGCCTGCCGCAGACCCCGCTGGCCTTCAGGCGCGCGGCCGCGGAGCCGGTGCTCGAGCCCGTCGACGCCCTCAGCGTGGACGGATTCAGCGTCGGCGGCATGAGCGTCCAGCGCATCAGCGGCGACGGCGACAAGTACTACATGTGGTACGCCGGCGTCCCCGAGAACGAGTTCGCCCAGCGCATCTACCTCGCCACCTCCTCGGACGGGATATCGTGGACCAAGGAACCGGAGCCGGTGCTCGGTCTGGGTGAACCCGGCTCGTTCGACTCGCGCCAGCTGACCAAGCCCAGCGTGATCTACGACCCCTCGAACGCCGCCGCGCCGTTCCGTATGTGGTACGCCGCGGAGGACGAGACCAAGGGGGGCGTCGGCTACGCGACCTCCCTCGACGGCCGCACCTGGACCAAGGCCGGCGAGGTGCTGCCGCCGGGCAAGCCCGGGATGCCCGACAGCCACAGGGTGATGCAGCCGTGCGTGCTCATCGACAACGGCGTGTACTTCATGTGGTACACCGCCGACGACGCGGAGAACCGCCGCGTCGCCTACGCGACGTCCGCCGACGGCCTGGTCTGGCAGCGCGGCGGCGTCGTGTTCGACGTGGGTACCGGCAACTACAGCGAGGGCGCCTTTGCGCCGGCGGTCGTGCGCACCGCGAGCGGCTTCCACATGCTGTTCACCGGCAACAAGGTCGTCGCCGGCGACGACATCCAGAGCAAGCTCATCAACGCCGACAGCCCGGACGGCCTCACCTGGGCGGCCGGCAACATCGCCTTCAGCGCCTCCGGCAGCGACTCGGCCTTCGACGGGTACAACGTCTCGCAGCCGACGATCCTCAGCGACCCGGCGGACGGCGCCCACCCGTACAAGATGTGGTACGTGGGCAACAACCCCGACGCCAACGGCAACTACCACGACCGCATCGGCCTCGCCTACCAGAAGAGCCCCGGCACCGTCACCCAGTGGGTCAAGGCGCCGGGTGCGGTGGGTGACCCGTATTACGAGTCCGTCCTCACCCTGGGCGCGCAAGGGGCGGCGTTCGACACCATGAAGGTCGCGGACCTGCGGCCCGTCGTCAAGCCGGACTCGGCCGGGACGGGCCTCTACGGCTTCTACACCGGCACCAACGCCGCGGACTTCGTCTCGCGCATCGGCGTCAAGGAGTCGTCTGACGACGGTCTGACGTGGACCGACGCCGGCACGCACGCGACGCTGATCGACAAGGGGCCGGCGGGCGCGTTCGACGAGGGCGGCGTCGCCTGCCCGGCGCCGGTCGAGGACCCCGCCGGCGGCTGGTGGGTCTACCACACCTCGCTGAGCCTGACGGGAGCGCCCTCGATCGGCCTCCACACCGTTCCCGAGGACCTCTCGACGCCGACACGGAACCCGTCGGCGGTGCTCACCCCCGGCGGCGCCTACGACGCCGCCGGCCAGGCGGACCCGTACGTCCTCGCCGACGGGTCGGCGCTGGCGCTCTTCTACGCGGGCAAGGACGTGTCGGGCACGTGGTCCATCGGGTCGGCGACCACCACCACGGCGGCGCCCGCGGCGTTCTCCTCGGCGCATCAGGTCCTCGCGCCGGAGCCGGAGAAGTACGCCTACGACGCCGGCGGCCTGCGCCACCCGGTGGCGCACAAGGCGCCCGACGGCAGCTGGCGCCTCTTCTACACCGCCATCGGTACCGACGGCGTGCGACGCATCGCCTACGCCACCGCGCCGGCCGACCTCTCGTTCTGGACGCGGCACGGCCTCGTCATGGACGTCTCTCCCGACGCCTACGACTTCACCGAGGCCGGCGTGGAGCCGAGCGCCGCGTCGGCGCTCGACCCCGCCGGCGAGACGCTCTACTTCACCGGCACCGACCGCTTCGGCTGGACGCGTGTCGGCAAGGCCACGGCCACCGGCGCCGGCTTCGTCGCGACCGGCTCCGCCAGCTACGAGCTCGACGGCGGCAGCGCGCGCGACTGGCGGCGGATCGTGTGGGCCCCGGCCGCGACTCCGACGGGCACCACGCGTGAGATCCACGTGAGCTACTACCCCACGGTCACCGGCGGCTGGTCCGACTCGTACGAGGTCGCCAGCGACACCGACCTTCCCTTCCAGCTCACCGTGCAGAAGATGCGCTGGCAGGTGCGTATGACCAGCTCGGACGCCGCGGCTTCGCCGACGCTGGAGCAGCTCACGGTGAACCACGCACCCGTGCAGTTCCCGACTGCGGCGACGGCGGTGACCACTCCGCTGGGCCCGCCGGACGGTCTGTACCTCCTCACCTGGGGTGACCTCTCCGTCTCGTGCGACGTGCCGGCCGGAAGCGGCCTCACGGTGGCGGTCAAGGACGACGCCGGCGCCACGCTGGTGCCCCCCGGTCAGTACCTCGTCGGATCCGGCGTGACCACTATCCCGCTGGCGGGCGTCGCGGCGCCGGGCGGCAGGCTCGTGGCCGTCATCAGGTTCACCGGCGACGGCGCGACGACCGCCAAGGTGAAGAACCTGACGGCCACGTACACCACTACTGCGACGCCGTCGCAGATGACGCTGACGGCGGCCAAGACGCTTCTCGCGTACGGCGCCACGACGACACTGTCGGGCAAGCTGGTCAGCGATCCGACGCCGCTCGACGTGACCAACGGCGACGCGATCGCCATGGCCTACCAGACCGTGACGATCAGCGCCAACGTCGCCGGCACGACCGGCTACACCAACCCCGTGACCGTCACCACCGGCGCCGACGGCTCCTTCGTCCTGCCGACGCCGGTGAAGCCCGCGGCGACCACGAGCTACCGCGCGGTGTGGGACGGCGCCACCATCGCCGACGTCACCTACCCGCCGGCCTCGGCCTCGGTGCGGGTCCAGGTGAAGCCCAAGGTGACGCTGACGCTCACCCGGTACAACCGCAGGAGCGGCAAGTACTTCCTGTACAAGGCGGGGCGCACCGTGTACGCCAAGGGCGGCTTGGCGCCCAACCACGCCAGGCTCGGTGACGGCACCACCGCCGGGAAGGTCACCGTCACCGCCTACCAGTACAGGTCGCGCAAGTGGGTCAAGGTGAGGAGTTCCGTGCGCACGCTCACCACCAGCAGCACCTACGCGTGGTCCTGGCGGCCCAGGTACCGGGGCACGTATCGCTGGGCGACGAGCTTCGCCGGCGATGTGGACCACACCGCGGCCGTCAGTCCGTTCCGCTACGTGAAGATCTACTGACGGGAGGGGCGCCGAGCGCCCGCCCCCGTGTCAGGCGGCGCTCCCGACGGGCTCACGCCCGTCGGGAGCCAGGGCCGTCTGG
>JBLMXT010000236.1:0-3730 GCA_050257915.1 Deltaproteobacteria bacterium | reverse complement strand
GTCGGCGAGCACCAGCGGGCGCTCACCGGCCACCTGCAGGCGCCCCGGGACGGCGGTGCCGGCCAGCGCCTGCCGGGCGGCGGCCTCGTCGAGGCCGCCGAGCAGCAGGCGCGTCGCGGCGAGCGCGAGGGCCGCGTTCCGCACCTGATACAGGGCCGGCGTCGGCACGCGCAGGCCGGCCCAGCGCTCCGGCCGGTCCGACGGTGCGAACGTCACCGTGAAGTCCTCGGGCGAGCCTGCGACGGTCAGGTCGCCGGGCGACGCGGACTCGCGCAGGAAGTGCGGCGTCGCACCGGTGGCGGAGCAGACCCGGCGCGCCTCCGGCTCGAGGCCGTCGAGGTCGCCGAACACGACGTCGCCGCCCTTGATGACCGCCGCCTTCTCGGCGAAGATCCGCGCGCGTGTGTCGCCGAGCACCTCGGTGTGCTCGAGCGCGATGTTGGTCAGCACCACCACGGGCGCCTTCACCACGTTGGTGGCGTCGAGCCGCCCGCCCAGCCCGGCTTCCAGAGCCACGGCCTCCACCCCGCTCTGCGCGAACGCCAGCAGCGCGGCGACCGTGAGCACCTCGAACTGCGTCGTCTCACCGAGCCCGCGGGGCAGCGCCGGTATCTCCTCGCGCACGCGCTCGACGGCGCCGGCGAACACCGCTTCCTCGACGGGCACTCCGGCGACGATGACGCGCTCCGTCCAGCCGGAGATGTGCGGCGAGAGATAGGCGCCGGAGCGCCTCCCGTGGGCGCGCAGCAGCGCCTCGGCGTAGCGTGTCGTGGAAGACTTGCCGTTGGTGCCGACGACGTGGATGACGCTGTAGGCGTCCTGCGGCCGGCCGAGACGCTCGAGGAGCTCGCTCACGCGCTCCAGCCCGGGGCGCATGCCGAAGGCGGCCAGCGACTCGAGGTAGGCGCTCCACCCGCGGTCGCCGCCTGCGCTCACGGTCGGCTCCCGCGTGCGCCGCGGGGCGGTGTCTCCCCGGCGCCACGTCCGACAGCCTGGCTACGGCGGCCGTTCACGCGCCCGCGCTCACCCGCCGCGAAGCTGCGCGAGTCGCGCCGCCAGGCCGTCGCGCTCGGCGACGTGGCTCGCCAGCTTCTCGCGCTCCCTGACCACCACGGCCTCGGGGGCGCGGCCGACGAACTTCTCGTTGCCGAGCTTCGCCTCGCCGCGTTCCACCTCGGCCTGCGCCCTGGCGAGCTGCTGCTCGAGACGGGCGATCTCCTCGGCCTTGTCGATCGCGGCCGCCACGAGCAGCCGGCCGCCGGGGACGATGACCACCGTCGCGTCCGCCTCCTGCTCGCCCTCGAAGGCGAGGGCGGTGCGGGCCATGGCACGGAAGACGCCCGCGTACCGGCGGTAGCGCTCCGCTGCGTCGGCGTCGCCGGCGAACACGGCGGCGAGCACCTTGCCCGGCGCGACCTCCGCCTCGGCGCGGAAGCGCCGGAGCGCGTCGACCGCGGCCTGCAGCTCGCCGACGGCCTGCTCGTCGTCCGGGGCCAGCCGCGCCTCGTCGCGGCGCGGGTGCGGCTGCCGGAGCAGCGGCGCCGCGCCGTACTGCTCGGCGATCTCCTCGGTGACGAACGGCATGAAGGGGTGCAGCAGGCGCACGATCTGGTCGAGCATCCAGCGCGCATGGCCCGCCACCTGCGCCTTCTGCGCCTCGTCCTCCCCGTACAGCGGGACCTTGATGAGCTCGACGTACCAGTCGCAGAACTCGTCCCAGACGAAGTGGTACAGCGCGTCCACGGCGGCGGCGAAGTCGTAGACGGCCACCGCCTCCTCGACCGTGGCGAGACAGCGCTGGAAGCGGCTCGTGATCCAGCGGTCCACCTCGGCGTCGTCGTTGCGCTCGGCCGCGTGTCCCCGGGTGCCGAGCAGCACGAAGCGGGCCGCGTTCCAGAGCTTGTTGGCGAAGCCGCGGCCCATGGCGATCTTCTCGTCGCTGAAGCGCACGTCCTGGGTGCTGCTCATGAGCAGCAGTCCGAAGCGCGTGGCGTCGGCGCCGTGCTCGTCGATCACTTCGAGGGGGTCGATGCCGGTGCCCAGGCTCTTGCTCATGCGCCGTCCGTCCGGCGCCTGGATCACCGAGTGGATGTAGACGTCGTCGAACGGGATGTCGTCCATGAACTCGAGACCCATCATGATCATGCGCGCGACCCACAGGAAGATGATGTCACGCCCCGTGCTCAGCACGTTGGTCGGGTAGAAGTAGGCGAGGTCCTCGGTCTGGTCCGGCCACCCGAAGGTGGCGAAGGGCCAGAGCGCCGAGCTGAACCACGTGTCCAGCACGTCGGTCTCGCGCGTGAGCTCGGTGGAGGCGCACGTGGCGCAGGCCTGCGGCTCGTCTTCGGCCACCGTGAGGTGGCCGTCCGGGCAGTACCACACCGGCAGCTGGTGGCCCCACCAGAGCTGCCGGCTGATGCACCAGGGCCGCAGGTTGTCCATCCAGTCGATGTAGACGCGGCCCCAGCGCTCGGGCGTGAACTTCACCGTACCGTCGCGGACCACGTCGGTCGCGGGCTTCTTGAGCTCTTCCATGTCCATGAACCACTGCTCGCTGATGAGCGGCTCGATGGGCGTGCCGCAGCGGTCGCAGGTGGCGACGCTGTGCGGGTAGTCCTCGACCTTTTCGAGAGCGCCGAGCGCGCGGAGGTCCTCGACGACGCGCGCCGCGGCCTCCTCGACGGCGAGCCCGGCGTACGGTCCGCCGGCCGCGGTGATGCGGCCGTCCTGGCCGATGGCCTGGACGGCGTCCAGTCCGTGCGTGCGGCCGATGTCGAAGTCGGTGAGGTCGTGGGCCGGCGTGATCTTGAGGGCGCCGGTGCCGAACGACGGGTCGACGCGCTCGTCGGCGACGATCTTCAGCTCGCGCCCGAGGATTGGCAGGACGGCGGTCTTGCCGACGATGTCCGTATACCGCTCGTCGTCGGGGTGCACCGCCACGGCGGTGTCGCCGAGCATCGTCTCGGGACGCGTGGTGGCGATGGTGACGCTGCCGCCGCCGGCGATGTCGTAGCGGATGTGGTTGAGCGTCCCGGGCATGTCCCGGTAGGCCACCTCGAGGTCGCTGATGGCCGTGCCGCAGCGCGGGCACCAGTTGACCAGGTAGCTGTCCTTGTGGATGTAGCCCTTGTCGTAGAGGGCGACGAAGACGCGCGTCACGGCGCGCGCGTAGCCCTCGTCGAAGGTGAAGCGCTCGCGCTCGTAATCGCACGAGCAGCCGAGCCGCTTGAGCTGCTCGATGATGGTGCCGCCGTACTCGCGGCGCCACTCCCACACCCGCGCCACGAACTCCTCGCGCCCGAGGTCCTCCTTGGTGAGGCCCTCCTTGCGCAGCATCTTCTCGACCACGTTCTGCGTGGCGATGCCGGCGTGGTCGGTGCCCACCAGCCAGCAGGCGTTCTCGCCCAGCATGCGGTGATACCGCGTGAGCACGTCCTGGACGGTGTCGTTGAGGGCGTGGCCCATGTGCAGCACTCCGGTGATGTTGGGCGGCGGGATGACGATGGAGTACGGCGGCCTGTCCGGGTCCGGCTCGGCGTGGAAGAGGTGCTCGTCCAGCCAGTGCTTCATCCACCGCGCCTCGACGGCGGCGGGCTCGAAGCGCGTGGTCTGCTGCAGGTAGTCGGTGCCGCTGCTCGGGTCGGTCATGGGCCTCTGTCTCGATCCGCGCCGGGCCGCGGCGCCGGAGAGCTCCGCGGCGGCTGGTTCACGGCACGGGCGGACCCGTGCC
>JBLMXT010000235.1:0-2678 GCA_050257915.1 Deltaproteobacteria bacterium | reverse complement strand
GCGACGTGATCCCCGCCCCGGCCGACAACGGCAAGAACGCGCTCGTCGTCTCGGTCGGCGTGACGCTGCCGGTCTGGCGCGAGAAATACGCCGCGGAAGTGCGGCAGGCGGCAGAGAACCTGAGCGCCCAGAAGCTGGAAAGCAGTGCGCTCCTGGACGACATCCAGTTCGCGATCCGGGATCAGGTCGTGCGGGTGCAGTCCCTCGCCGACCAGACGGCGCTGTTCGACAAGGTGCTCATTCCCCAGGCCGCCGAGTCGCTGAGATCGACCGAGTCGGCCTACGAGACCGGCCAGGTCGGCGTGCTGGACCTGCTGGACAGCGAACGCGTGCTCCTGCAGGTGCGGCTCGGAAACGCCCGGCAGCGCGCCGATTACCTGCTGGCGCTCGCCGCCCTCGAGCGCGCCGTCGGGACAAAGTTCCCGGAGTGATGAGGCCTCGATGAAGAAGATCATCATCAGCAGCGCACTGGCGTTCCTGCTTGGCGCCGCCGGCATCGTCTTCGTGCTGGCCGACCCGTTCCACTGGTCGTGGCTGGCCCGCGCCCGCACGGAGCTGTCCGGCCTGTCCGCCTCGCCGGCGCCTGCCCGGCCGGCGGAGCGGAAGATCAAGTACTGGCGGGCGCCGATGGACCCGACCTACATCCGCGACAAGCCCGGCAAGTCGCCGATGGGCATGGACCTCGTCCCCGTGTACGAGGACGACGCCGGGCCGCTGCCGCCGGGCACCGTGCAGATCGATCCCGGCTTCGTGCAGAACATCGGGGTGCAGAGCGAGCCGGTCAGGCGCACCGACATCCCGTTCACGATCCGCACCGTCGCCACGCTGACCTACGACGACAGCCAGGCCGTCCTCGTGAACACCAAGTACGAGGGGTGGATCGAGAAGGTCTACGTCAACTACGTGGGCCAGCAGGTGCAGCAGGGGCAGAAACTGTTCGAGGTCTACAGCCCCCAGCTCGTGACGACCCAGAACGAGTACCTCCAGGCGGTGGAGTACGCGCGGCGGATGAGCGAGTCCGGCTATCCGGACTCGGCCGCGCGGGCCCGCGCCCTGGTGGCGTCCGCCCGCGAGCGGCTGCGGTACTGGGACATCACGGACGAGCAGATCGCCGACCTCGAGCAGTCCCGCCAGGTGCGCCGGACGCTCAGCGTCACGTCGCCGGCGACGGGGCTGGTCGTGGAGAAGATGAACGTGGCGCTCGAAGGCATGTTCGTCACGGCGGGGATGAACCTGTACAAGATCGTGAATCTCTCGACGATCTGGGCGGAGGCGGAGGTCTACGAGCACCAGGTGCCGTGGCTGCGGATCGGCCAGCGCGCGGTGCTCGAGCTTCCCTACGAGCCCGGGCGCCGCTACGTCGGCCGCATCCGGTACCTGCTGCCCTACCTGAGCGACAAGACGCGCACCCTGAAGGTCTCGATCGAGCTGCCCAACCCGGGGCAGAAGCTCCGGGCCGACATGTACGCGAACGTCACGTTCGACACGCCGTCGGCGCGCGGCGTGCTGGCAGTGCCGGAGGACGCGGTGCTCCACAGCGGCACGCGCGACCTGGTGGTGCTGGCGCGCGGCGGAGGCACGTTCCAGGTGCGCGAGGTGACCCTGGGCGTCAACGGGAACGGCCTCTGGGAAGTCAGGGCCGGCGTCGAGGAAGGAGACCAGGTGGTGGTCTCGGCGCAGTTCCTCATCTCCTCGGAGAGCAGCCTCAAGGAGGCGTTCCGTCAGATGACCGGGGCGCCGGAACCGCCCGCCGGCGGCGATGCGCCGGCGCCCGCGGGCGCCGGGCGGTAGCGACGCGGACACCCCATCATGCTCGAGAAGATCATCGACTGGTCGATCCGGAACAGGTTCCTTGTCATCCTCGCCACCCTTGCCCTGGCGCTGGCCGGCGCGTACTCGCTCGTCCAGTCGCCCCTCGACGCGATCCCCGACCTCTCCGACACGCAGGTCATCGTCTACACGCAGTTTCCAGGCCAGGCGCCGCAGATCGTCGAGGACCAGGTCACGTACCCAATCACGACCCAGATGCTCGCCGTGCCCCATGCGAAGGTCGTCCGCGGCTACTCGTTCTTCGGGTTCTCGTTCGTCTACGTGATCTTCGACGACGGCACCGATCTGTACTGGGCCCGCAGCCGCGTGCTCGAGCAACTCAACTACGTCAGCTCCCGGCTGCCCGGCGGCGTCACGCCGACGCTCGGGCCCGACGCCACCGGCGTCGGCTGGGCCTACATGTACGCGCTTCGATCGAAGACGCGCACGCTGGCCGACCTGCGATCGCTGCAGGACTGGTTCCTGAAGTACGAGCTCACCTCCGTGCCGGGCGTCGCCGAGGTCGCGAGCGTCGGCGGGTTCGTGCGGCAGTACCAGATCACGCTGGACCCGAACAAGCTGCGCGCCTACGACATCCCCATCTCGCGCATCCGGGCGGCCGTGCAGCGCAGCAACAGCGAGGTGGGCGGGCGCGTCCTCGAGATCGCCGAAACCGAGTTCATGATCCGCGGCGAAGGGTACGTCAAGAGCGCCGCCGACCTGGAGCAGGTGGCGCTGGGCGTCGATCGCGCCGGCGCGCCCGTCCTGCTGCGGGACGTCGCGACGGTGCAGGTCGGGCCCGACATCCGCCGCGGCCTCGCCGAGCTGGACGGCGAGGGGGAGGCGGTCGGCGGCATCGTCATCGTCCG
>JBLMXT010000234.1:0-2811 GCA_050257915.1 Deltaproteobacteria bacterium | reverse complement strand
AATCGGCCGGACCGGCCACGGCCGCCGTCCGTCCGCCCGTTGTCCAGGAGGCCTCATGCCCGCAGACCACGCCCCGCTCCCCGATCCGTCGCGCCTGCTCCGCGAGCTCGACCTGCGCACGCCGCTCATCGGGCTGTACGACGCCCCCGACCCTGAGGCGTTCGCGCCGCTCGTGGCGCCCAAGACCGGCTCCGGACGGGGGCCCTGTCTCTTCGCCTTCTACAAGCGCTGGGAGAAGGGCGAGACGCTGCACCTCACCGCCGACGCCTTCGGCTGCGGCGGCTGCGGGCGCTCGCTGTTCGGGATCCAGGTGCGCGAGCGGGACGACTTCATCGACTTCCTCTGGAAGGACGAGGGCCTGCGCGCGAGCCGCGACCTCATGGCCGGCTGGGTCGACCACGCGCCGACGTATCGGCCCGAGCACGCCAACGTCCTGGTCGGGCCCCTCAAGCCCCAGCTGGCCCGGTACCTCAAGACGATCACGTTCTGGGTCAACGCCGACCAGTTCTGCGTCCTGCAGCTCGGCGCGTACCACCACCACAAGTGGGGGGATCCCGACCCGGTCACGGTGCCCTTCGGGTCGGGCTGTTCCGAGCTCATCGTCCCGTTCCGGGACCTGGACCGTCCGGAGGCGGTCGTCGGCGGCACCGACATCGCGATGCGCGACGGGCTGCCGCCGGGCCTCCTCGCGTTCACGGTCACGCTGCCGCTGTTCGCGCAGCTGTGCGCCCTCGGCGACGAGAGCTTCCTCGGCAAGGGGTTCCTCGGTCGCCTGCGCAAGGCGCGCGGCGGATCGCTCGCGTAGGTACCATAAGCCCATGACGTCCCGAGAGGCGCTCCGCCGCCTGAACCGCAACCGCGAGAAGCTGCGCACGCACAAGGTGCGGCACATCGCCGTGTTCGGGTCCACGGCGCGCAACCAGGCGACGCCGCACAGCGACGTGGATCTCCTGGTCGAGTTCGAGCCCGGCGCGCCCGTCGGCCTCTTCGCCTACGTGCGCCTCCTCGACTTCCTCACCAACGTCATGGACACGCGCATCGACCTCGCCACGCCGGGCGCCCTGCGCCCCGAGATGCGCGACGAGATCGTGGCGGAGGCGATCCGTGCCTTCTGACCAGCGCCTCCGCGAACCGGGGTACGCCGAGCGCCAGGCCAAGCTGCGCTTCCGCGACTGGCGCTTCCGCGTGCGCGACATCCTCGCCGCCGTGAACGCGGTCGCCGCCTACACGGACGGGATGGACTTCGAGGAGTTCGTCGCCGACGCGCGCACGCGCGACGCGGTGGTCCGCAACCTGATGACCATGGGCGAGTCGGTGCGCTGGATCCCGGATGTCATCCTGGACGCGCACCCCCGCGTTCCCTGGCGCACCATGCGCGGCGTGCGCAACGTCGTCGTGCACGAGTACTTCGGCGTCGACGACGCGATCCTCTGGGAGACCGTGCGCGGCGACCTGCCGCCGCTCGTGCCCCTGCTCGAGGACGTCCTCGCGTCCTGAGACGCGGCGGGCCGGACGCCGTCCCCACCCCCGGAGACCCCTCCGCCGTCGCGCTCCGGCCGGGCCGTGTAGAATCGGCGCCGATGCAGCAGGTCACCGTCCAGGAACAGGTGGAATACGCGAGTCTCGGCTGGCGCTTCGCGGCCGTCCTCGTCGACACGGTGGTGCTGTTCGGCCTCCTCATCATCGTGATGATGGTCTACATCCTCGTGCTCGCGGCGCAGGGCCGCATCGACCCGCAGGACCCCGCCGCGGTCCAGGCCCTCAGCCAGGACCTCGGCGTGTCCGACCTCATGGCCAACGTCGTCGTCTTCGGCGCCCTGTTCGTCTACTACGCGGTGCTCGAGGGCATCTTCGGCGCCAGCGTCGGCAAGCTCGTCTTCCGCATGCGCGTCGTCATGGCAGATGGATCCAGGCCCACGGGGGGCGCCGTCATCGTGCGCAACCTGGTGCGCATCCCCGAAGCGTGGCTGCTGTACGTCCCGGCCGGCATCTCCTGCCTGGCGAGCGGCCGGCGGCAGCGGCTGGGCGATCACGCGGCGCGCACCATCGTGGTGCGCCGGCGTCTCGCCGTGACCGGCGCCGCGGCCGGCCCGCCGGTCCCGCCGGCTTCGGCGCCGCCCGTCTACGGGCAGCCGGCCGCACCGGCCCCTGCGCCCAGCGGCGCCTGGGCGGCTGCGCCCGCCGCTCCGACCATCCCCGCGATCACGACCACGCCGAGCCTCGACGAGGCCCTCGCGAACCTGAAGACGGCGGCGCTGGCCGCGCACGGCGCCCACCTCAACTACCTGCGCTTCTCCGAGCGCGAGCTGGCCGGCGGCACGACGGACCCGGCGGCCGGCTACTCGGAGGAGTACGTCAGCGCCTGGTTCACGCTCGCCGACGCCGTGGGCGCGCTGCGCGCCGCCTGGGGCGCGGCCACGGCCGCCGCCGGCGCGGCAGGCCACACGCTGGACGAGGCCGGCGCCGGCCAGCCCGACCTCGCGCACCTCCTGCGCGAGCTCGAGCCCTACGCGAGCGCCGAGACCGACGAGCAGGTCCACGCGGCGTTCCTCGCCGTCGCCCGCGGAGAGGCCTCGCCCAGCTGAGCGCTCCGGGGCGCCGACGCCCCCGGTGTCGCAGTCACCGCAGGACCCCGCCGCGAGGCCGGCCGCTGGACGTTCGCGGTACGATGGCTCCAGTGTCTGTCGACAGTGAGGGGGCGGTCATAGTCGGGGAGTCCTCGAGCACCACCATCCGCGGGCGCTCCTTGCTCGCCGTCCTGGCGGTCGTCGTGGTCGCGGCGGCGGCCCAGCAGGCGCCGGCCGCCCCCCC
>JBLMXT010000233.1:0-4807 GCA_050257915.1 Deltaproteobacteria bacterium | reverse complement strand
CCGGCCCGGAGGCGCGGCGCGATGAGGCCGGGTGAGACGCCTGGTCCGTGCGCCGCGGGGCCCTTCGGGCCGGCGCCCGCTCAATAGCACTACGGCGCCTGCGGCGCCTGCGGGCATCAGTCCGTACGCCGGGGCCCTTCGGGCCGGCGCCCGCTCAATAGCGCTACGGGGCCTTCGGCGCCTACGGCCATTAGTGGTGGTACGGCTCGCCGCGCAGGATCTTGCCGGCGCGGAAGAGCTGCTCCAGGAGCACCACGCGCACGAGTTGGTGCGGAAGGGTCAGGGCCGAGAGCGACACGAGGTCGGCGGCCCGCTCCCGCACCTCCGTGGCGAGCCCGAGCGAGCCGCCGATCACGAACCCGGCGCCGCCGCGCTCGAAGGCGAGCTGCAGCGCCTCGGCGAACCCGTGCGTGTCTCGCGTCCTCCCCTCGACGGCGAGCGCCGCGACCACGGGGGCCTGCGGCCACGCCGCGAGCAGGCGCCGGCCCTCCTCGCGCAGGACCTCGCCCTCTCCGCGGCCGCGCAGCGGCACCTCCTTGACCTCGCGCACGCTGACGCTCATGAGCGGCCGCAGGAGGTCGAGGTAGTGCTGCGCGGCGGGCGCGAGGTCGCGGTGCAGCGACCCGACGACGAGGAGCTCGACGCGCGCCGCCACGTCGGGTCAGGCGCGCGGCGGCCCGGAGTAGAACGCGACCCGGCCGGGCCCGGAGGCCTGCGCCGTGTAGACGGTGGTCGCCGCCTTGGCCACGAGCTCCTCCGCGCTGCGACCGTCGTCGGGGAAGGTGGCGATGCCCGCGGACGCCGTGAGCGCGATCGGGCGGTCGTCGGTCTCCACGGCCAGCTGCTGCATCGCGCCGAGCACGCGCGCGAGCGCCGCGTCCGCCTCCTGATCGGCCGTCTCGGGCATGACGAGCAGGAACTCGTCGGCGCCGTACCTGCACACCAGGTCGCAGCTCCGGAGCTGCGCGGTGAGCGCGGCCGCCCAGTGGCGCAGGACCTCGTCGCCCGCCGCCCGGCCCGCGGTCTCGTTGACCTCGCCGAAGCCGTCGAGGTCGAGCATGACGAAGGCGACGTGGCGCCCGTGCCGCTCGGCCCGCGCGAGCTCGTAGGCGGCGCGCTCGCGCAGCGAGCGGAAGTTCAGCAGGCCGGTGAGGGGGTCGTTCGTCTCGTGCTCCTTGCGCTCGTTGAGCAGGCGCAGGTTGTCGAGGGCAGTGTCGGCCTGGTCGGCCAGCTGCGTGAGCAGGCGCCGCTGCTCGACGGGATGGAAACCGTTCTCGTTGTACAGGTAGCCCGCCTGCTTGCCGGCGTAGCCCTCGAACTGGCACACCGTGTCGCCGAGGCTCCAGCACATCGTCTCCTTGGTGAGCACCTCGGTGCCGGCGATGTCCTCGAGCACGCCGTCGATGATGCCGCGCTCGACGTCGCAGACGGGGGTGCCGGTGGTGGCCATCAGGTCGGAGCTCAGAGCGCGGTTGAGCTTGACGAGCACGCGCTCCTCGTCCAGCTCCACCTCGAGGTCGCCGAGTTTCATCTGGGCGAACCAGTCTTTGAGCCCCTGGATGGAGGAGATGCCCAGGTCGCGGCTCGAGCGCTTGGCGGCGAGGTAGATGGCCGGTCCGGCGCTCTCGCCGAGGATCTCCGGCAGGATCGAGTACTGCAGCAGGCGGACCAGGGCGACCGGCGCGGTCTCGTCGGGACGCGACCCGCGCTGCACCTCGCCGGCGTCCGGGTAGACACGGCGTTCCTCGGCGGCGGTGAGCGCGATGACGCTGCGCAGCGTGCGCGCGAACACGGTCGCCAGCGACACCTCTTCCTGGGAACGCAGTGCCATCCTCGTCCTCTCGGTGGCCAGGCGACGGTCTCTCGCCCGCGCCGGCCACTGTCCCCTCCGTGAGCAGCCCGCATGCCCGCATGGCTGCTCTGCCTATACTATAGGCGAGAGAGCCGACGCCCAGTCTGGGGCAACGCCCCAAGCGTTGCCAGCGCAGTGTACGACGGAAGGCCCTGTCGCGCATGACACGACCTCGAGACGACTCCCGCGGAGACGATCGCGCCCTGCCCAAGGCTGAGGCGCGCCGCTGTGGCCTGGCCGCCCGCGACGCCCTGCCCGAAGCCGCGCGCCGTCGGCTCGCCGGCGCGGTCCGCGCTCGCGCCCTCGAGCTTCCCGAGCTCGGCGCGGCGGACACCGTCATGCTGTTCGCCTCGTTCCGCAGCGAGCTGGATACGGCGCCCCTCGTGGACTGGGTGCTCCGCGCAGGCAAGACGCTCTGCCTGCCCCGCATCCTCAGGCCTCGACACATGGCGGCCTTCCGGGTGACCGACCGGAACGCCGACCTCGTACCCGGCACGTGGGGCATCCCCGAGCCGCGCGAAGGCCTGCCGGAGGTCCCGCCGGAGACGATCGACCTGGTGTTCGTGCCCGGAGCGGCGTTCGACGAGCAGGGCGGCCGCTGCGGCTACGGCGGCGGCTTCTACGACACCTTCCTGCCGCTCACGCGGCCGGGCACGCCCCGCGTCGCGCTCGCCTTCGAAGCGCAGCTCGTGCCGGAGATCGCCGGCGAAGCGCACGACCTCCCGGTGACGGTCATCGTCACCGAGCGGCGGGTGATCAGGCCCGGCTGAGGCCGAGCGCCGAGGCGAGCTCGGCGCCGAGGCGCCGCGCCTGCCGCAGGAGCGCTTCGTCGGCGGCGGCCGCGGTCGCGGCGTCGGCATACCCCCCGCAGGTGAACACCGGCACGTCGTGATCCGTGGACAGGGCGACGTACCGGCGCAGGGCGTCGAGCGTCTCCTGCAGCCCCGTCTCGGCGGTGACCGCGATCAGCCCGACGGCCCTGGCCTGCAACCACTGGTCGTGCGCGTAGCGGAAGACGTTGCGGTCGATGAACGCCTTCATCTGGGCGGAGACGTTCTCGTAGTAGACGGGGCTGCCGAGGATCAGGCAGTCGGCGGCGTAGACGCGGTCCAGCACCGCCGCCGCGTCGTCGCGCAGGGGGCAGGCGGCGAAGTCGCCGCACCCGTCGTGCGCGCGGCACGGTCCGATGGAGAGGTCGCCGAGCGCGATCGTCTCGCAGGCCGCGCCGAGGGCCTCGAGCTCGGCCACCGCGGCGCCGACGAGCGCCGCGGTGTTGCCGCGGCGCGGACTGGCGACGACGGCGACGACGGACGGTCGGGCGGGCATGATCTGCGAGCCGCCCGCTGGCCCTCAGCTGTTGTGCAGCGCGATCTGCACCTCGTCGCGCACGCGCAGCAGGGCCGTCGCCACGGTGTCCGGATCCTCGTGGAAGCGCGCCGCCGGCATGGGCACTGAGATCGACGCCGAGCTCCCGTCGATGTCGGTGATGACCACGCCCACGCCGCAGATGCCGGCGCGGTGCTCCTCGCGGTCGAAGCCCAGGCCGGTGGCGCGCACCTCGTCGAGCTCGGCCAGGAGCGCCTTGCGGCTGACCGGCGTGTGCCGGGCCGGCGTCTCGAGCCGCTTGGGAAGACGGCGCTTGATCTCGTCCTCGGGCAGCTGCGCGAGCAGCGCCTTGCCGTTGGCCGTGCAGTAGGCGGGGAAGCGCGCGCCGACGCGCGAGACGACCATCAGCGACCGCTGGGGCGCGGGGTGCTGGGCGATGAACAGCACGTGCATGCCGTCGAGCACGCCCAGGTCCACGGTCTCGTTGAGCTCCCGCGAAAGCCGCTCGAGGTAGGGCCGCACGACCGTCGGCAGGTCCCGTTTGGCCATCGCCAGGCGCATGATGCCGGGGCCGAGGTGCAGGCGCCCCGTCGCGGCGTCGGTGTAGATGAAGTCCTCGTGCTCCAGGGCGCCGCGGATCCGGTGGACGGTGGTCCGCGGCAGGCCGGAGCGCGTCACCAGCTCGCTGAACGTGAGCCCGCCGGACGAGTCGGCCGCCAGCAGCCGCAGGATCGTGGCGGCGCGCGCGAGCACCTGGACTCCGTTGCGCTGTTCTCTCTCCTCGTCGCGATCGGTCTCGATCACGGTCCCCCCCATCCTCACGGCCGGGCCCTCCCCGGGGTGACGCTCGCGAACTGTGTCGGCGGTCCAAAGGGATCGCGTCGTCGTGCCGCCGCTCGCGCGGCGCTCAGTCCGGCGCCGGCCGCGCGACGGGAGGCACTGCGTGACTCCCCGGCGCGCCCCGGAGCCGTGCCCGCCTCAGGCGGACTCCGCCGCGGCGGTGTCCGGCCTGTCGGCCGGCCTGCGGTCTCCCGGTGGCGGCGCTTCCAGCCGCAGTTCGCGCCGCACCGGGAACAGGTGGATGTCCCAGCGTTTCTCGACGAAGCCCCAGATGCCGCGCGGCGCCTTGGCCGCCATGATCACGGCGATGACGCCCAGCAGCAGCATGTACGAGGTGCCGTACTGGCTCAGCGTCTGCAGGAGCGCGAAGTAGATGACGGAGCCGATCAGCGGACCCTCGATGGTGCCGAAGCCGCCGATGACCACGATGAAGATCGCGTAGGCCGTCCAGTTGATGCTGAACGCGGCCGTGGGCTGGATGCGCAGCAGGTTCATGGCGACGACGGCGCCCATGGCCCCGCAGCCGAAGGCGGCCACCACGTACACGAGCAGCTTGGCGCGGAACACGTTGACGCCCGAGCTCTGCGCCGCCAGGTCGTTGTCCCGGATGGCGGTGAGGGCCAGGCCGACGCGCGAACGCAGCAGGAAGTACACGAGCAGGATGGAGCCGACGGCGACGGCGAGCGCCAGGTAGTACGTGCCCGGGATGCGCGTCTCCATCGGGAGGCGGGCGGCGGACATGATGGTCTTGCCGGAGCCGCCGCCCGTCGCCTGGATGTTGGCGACCAC
>JBLMXT010000232.1:0-4284 GCA_050257915.1 Deltaproteobacteria bacterium | reverse complement strand
GGCGGCCGCCGTCGTGCTGCCCGCGGCCGCCCCAGCCCTTGAAGCTGAAGGCGACGCCGGCGGCGCGGCAACGGTCGCGCAGGCCGCGCAGCCAGTCCGGCTGCGGCGGTCTGCGCTCGACTCCCGACTCGCCGCCGGCGATCAGCAGGTGGATGCCGGTCAGGTCGAGCGCGTCCAGTGGACCGAGCAGGGGCTCCGCGGAGATGTGGCGGCGGGCGGCCGGCACGGCGCGCAGCGCATCCGCGCGCGTCACGTAGTCTGCCCGCTCGACGGTGACGCCCATCCACACGTTGGCCGGCCACGGCAGCGACGGCGCCAGCTCAAGCAGCCGCTCGTGCCGCTTGGTCAGGACGTGGAAGACGTGCTGTGGGGCGCGCTCCATCACGCTGAAGACCGCGCCGACGTACTCGTCGGGGACGCGTCCGTGGAACAGGTCGCCCATCGAGTCGACGAAGACGCGCCGAGGCGTCCTCCAATGCATCGGCAGTTCCAGTCGCTCCGGCCGCAACTGCAGGTCGAAGCCGTGCGCGAAGTGGTGTCCGGGGATGCCCCGCCAGCGCTCCGCGAAGCGCTCGGCGTAGCAGTTCCGGCAGCCCTCGGAGATCCTCGTGCACCCGGTGACCGGGTTCCAGGACTCCCAGCGGCTCGGCGGCAGGGCGCGGAGAGGCATGCTCATGCGACCAGCATGCGCTCCGTGCGGGAGCTCAGTCCAGCGGAGCTCGCGTCAGGGAACGTTCAGCTTGTCCATCACGCCGTAGACGAAGAACGCCGGCCAGACGATCGCCTGGAGCACGCCCCAGACTCCGTCCCAGAACGAGTTGGCGCCGCCGATGTAGTAGACGAGCGCGCCGATGAACCCCAGCCCGTACACCGCTCCGGCCCCGGCGGCTCCTGCGTTGCCACTGTTGTCGGACATGTCGTCCTCCCCTTCCCCTCGACCAGATGGATCGCGCCGCCGGCTGGGGCGCGGACTACCAGAGCGGCGTCTGCGGTGCGGCTAGTCCCACAGGAGCAGTCGCGCCGCCCCGATGGCTGCCCTGCCCGGGCAAGCCTTCGGCGCCGTTCCAACGATGATCCGGTACACGCGCCATGATCCGCACTCGCCTCCACGGCGACTGCCGCTCGTCGGCAGCGCAGTCAGGGGA
This sequence comes from Deltaproteobacteria bacterium, assembly GCA_050257915.1. GTDB lineage: Bacteria > Actinomycetota > Thermoleophilia > UBA2241 > UBA2241 > CAIXSE01. The sequence goes on along the minus strand of JBLMXT010000232.1, from coordinate 3,139 downwards.
AGTCTATCGCGCCGGGATGCCCCGCCGGCGTTTCGCCCTGCCCGGTAACGACGCGGGTCTCGCCAGGTGGGGTACTCTCACGAGACGATGGAGACGTTCACCGAACCAAGGGCGCTCGTGGCCGACAGGAGCTACGCGGCCGAGCGGCAGGCGGCGCTCGAGGCCCTCGACCTGAGCGCCGTCGATCCGCCCATCGTCGACATCGTCCTGGCGTTCCGTACGTTGCCCCACTGCTTCACCCTGCAGTGCTGCTACGGGCACTTTCTCACAGCGACGCAGCAGGACGAACACAGCCTGGCGCCGGTCCCCGACGGCCACTCTGGCGCCGTTCGCTACCGCATCGCCTACGTGGCCTTCTGCGTCGACGGCGGCGAGCGCGGCCGGACCTTCCTGGAGAGGCTCTCGCGGGTGCCGGAGATCGAACCCGCCTACGTGCAGTTCGGGTCCGCCGACTGGTTCTGGGACCAGTGGCCGAACTCGTACACGCTCCAGGTGGCGCCGGCGGCGCACCGCTTCAAGGACCAGGCGGTGCTCACCGCAGGAGAGGCGATGCAGACACAGCGCGCCCGGGACCGGTTCTTCGAGGAGCTCCGGCGACTGCTGGCCGAAGAGGCCGGCCGGTACCCGGCCGACGGCTGAGCGCAACGGGACGCTTGACGCGGCGCCGCCGCCGGGCCCATGATGTACGGAGAAACGATAATCGTTTCCATGTATCCACGGGACCATCCGCATGCCGGCGACCAAAGAGGAGATCGCGCTCACCTTCATGGCCCTGGCGGTCCGCTACGGCTTCAGGCGCACCGCCGTCGAGGACGTCGCGCGCCGGCTGAGGATCTCCAAGAAGACGATCTACGAGCACTTTTCCACCAAGGACGCCCTGCTCGAGTACGCACTCGAGCTCGGCGCGCTGGAGCAGCGCCGGCGGGTGGAGTCGCTGCTCACCGAGACCACGGCGCTCGGCCGCTGTCTCCAGGTCACGCGCATCGCGCTCGCCGACGCACGAGCGGGCTTCGCGCAGAACCCGGGCGTGGAGCTGGCCGAGCCGTCCGAGCTGCAGACGCGGGTCAACGACCGCGTGTACGGCCCCATGGTCCGTGACCTGCTCGAGCAAGGCGTGGCGGCGGGGGAGTTCGCGGTCGCCGACGTCGGCTTGACGAGCAGGTTCGTGCAGGCGATCGGCATGGAGGCGGTGCGGCAGATCCACGACGACCCGGAGAGCTCTCCCGAGGAGGCGACCGTCGAGGCGATGCGCCGGCTGATCACGGGCGGGAGCACCTTGCCCGCGCCCGCCGCGGGGCCGGCCGGGAAGCGCAAGAAGAAGGCGAAGAAGAAGGGATGAGGTGAGGACGATGACGCAGGTCCTGGTCGCCTATGGGACTCGGTACGGCTCCACGCGTGAGGTCGCCGAGGCGGTCGGCGCGACGCTCGGGGAGCAAGGCATCGACGCGGACGTGAGGCAGGCGAGAGCGGTGCGCTCGCTCGACGGCTACGGCGCCGTCGTCCTCGGCACGCCGCTCTACATGGGTGCGCTGCACAAGGACGTGCGCGCCCTGCTCGAGAGGCACCATGAGGCGCTCGAGCACACGCCGTTCGCGCTCTTCGCGCTCGGCCCGGTCAAGGCCGACGACGGCCTCGACGGCGCGCGCGAGCAGCTCTCCACCGCCCTGGCCAAGGTGCCGGCGCCGGCTCCCGCCTCCACGGCCGTCTTCGTCGGCGCCTACGACCCGGGGCGTCTGCGCTTCACGGACAGGGTGATCGCCGCGCTGCCGGCATCGCCGCTGCACGGGGAGCCCGCACACGACGACCGCGACTGGGAGGTGATCGGCGCCTGGACGCGCGCCATCGGCAAGCACTGGCGCTGACCATCCTCATCCTCTGACGGTCGTCCCTTCGCCAGGCGACGCGCCGCCTCTCTTGACACGTCGGGCCATGTCGTGTTTAGTAAGCACTAAGTAATGGAATCAAGGAGACCATGAAGGCAACGACACGCAGCAGTAAGGAAGAGCGCCGCCGGCAGATCGTCGAGGCCGCCACGCGCGAGTTCGCCGTCGGCGGCCTCCACGGCACGCCGGTGGAGGCCATCGCGAAGCAGATCGGCGTGTCGCAGCCGTATCTGTTCCAGTTGTTCGGCACCAAGAAGGAGCTCTTCATCGCCACGGTGAAGCGCTCGTTCGAGCGCACCGTGGCGGCGTTCCGCACGGCTGCCGCGGAGGCGGGCGAAGACGCCGGCCAGGCCGACGTGCTCATGGCGATGGGCGTCGCGTACCAGCAACTGCTGGCCGACCGCAGCCTCCTGCTCATGCAGATGCAGGCCTACGCGGCGTGCGCCGACGAGGAGATCCGCGACGTCGTGCGTGACGAGATGCTGCGCCTGGTGAACTTCGTGCAGGCAGCCTCCGGGGCTCCGGAGGAGGCGATTCGTGAGTGGCTCGCCTACGGCATGCTGATGAACGTCGTCGCGGCCATGGACCTCACCGAGGTCGACGCCGACTGGGCGCGGGTGATGTGCCCCGTCACCGGCACCGCGCTGGCGGCGATGGCCGCCGACGCGGTCGGCAAGGCGAAGCGCACGACTGGGGAGGCCGGCACGAGATAAGACGCGGGCGGGGCGCCGGCTCTGGCCGGACCCGCCCTTCTTCAGGTCGTCGAAAGTAAGTGATTACTAAGTCACCAAACGCAAGGGAGATGAGCGCAATGAGTGCGAGAGCAGTGACCTTCTGGACCTTCGTCGTGACGAGCGTCGCCGTCTTCATGGTGTCGCTCGACAACCTGGTCGTGACCACGGCGCTCCCGGTGATCAAGGCCGACCTCGGCGCCTCGCTGTCGGGGCTCGAGTGGACGGTGAACGCGTACACACTCACGTTCGCCGTCCTGCTGCTCACCGGCGCCGCGCTGGGCGACCGGTTCGGGCGCAAGCGCATGTTCCTGGTGGGCCTTGCGGTCTTCACGGCCGGTTCCGCGGCGGCGGCGCTCGCGCCGAGCATCGACGCGCTCATCGCCGCCCGGGCCCTGCAGGGTGTCGGCGGCGCGATCGTCACGCCGCTCACGCTGACGATCCTCTCCGCCGCCGTCCCTCCGGCTCGCCGGGGCATGGCGCTGGGCATCTGGGGCGGCGTCAGCGGTCTCGCCGTCGCGCTGG
>JBLMXT010000231.1:0-7034 GCA_050257915.1 Deltaproteobacteria bacterium | reverse complement strand
GCGCCGCCTTCCTCAAGCTCGGCATGATCCACCCGCTGCCCATCGAGGCCATCCGCGCGTTCGCGATGAGCGAGGAGTTCGACGTGCCGGTGATGGTGCGCCTGAGCATCCAGACGGCGCACCAGAAGAGCATCGTCCGCTTCGACGGCGAAGTCGCGGCGGACGTGGACGACCCGCGCAACGTGACGCGGCTGGCGCCGGAGCGCCGCCCGCCGGACCGCAAGACCGAGAAGTACTGCCTGCTGCCGCGCTTCTCACGGCCGCTGCACCGCAGCCTGCTCGAGCGGGTGGAGAGACTGCGGCAGTTCGCCGAGGCGAGCGCGGCGGCGGGCGACCTCGCGCGCGTCGAGCCCGGCGCCGGGGCGACGGAGTGGCACCCCGGCGGCGTCGTGCCGCTGCAGGGCGGCGGCACGGCGAGGATCGGCGTGGTCTCCGCCGGGGCGGCCTACCTCAGCGCCAGAGAGGCGCTGCCCGGCGCCGCCTTCCTCAAGCTCGGCATGATCCACCCGCTGCCGATGGAGGCGATCCGGGCATTCGCGCAGACCGTCGACCGGCTGTTCGTGGTCGAGGAGCTCGAGCCGTACCTGGAGGAACAGATCCTCGCCGCCGGCATCGCCTGCGAGGGCAAGCGGTGGTTCCCGCAGTGGGGCGAACTGACGGCCGTGCGGGTGGGCCGGGGCTTCTCCACCGCAGGCCTCGACCTCCCGCGCTGGGCCGAGGACAAGGCGGCCGAGGACGAGACCGTCATCCCGCGGCCGCCCGTGCTCTGCACCGGCTGCCCGCACCGCGGCATGGCCACGGCGATGAAGAAGCTCAACCTCGACGTGCACGGCGACATCGGCTGTTACGACCTCACCACGCTGCCGCCGGTGAGCCACATGCACTCCGCCGTGGAGATGGGCGCCAGCATCCCGATGGAGCAGGGCTTCATGCGCGCCGGCGGCAGCGAGACCGGCTCGCTCGCCGTCATCGGCGACTCCACCTTCCTGCACTCGGGCCTCACGGGGCTGCTCAACGCGGTGCACCAGCGGACGAACATGACGCTGCTCATCCAGGACAACCGCATCACGGCCATGACCGGCGGCCAGACCAACCCCGGCAACGAGCGCACGCTTGCAGGGGTGGAGACGAAGCCCGTCGACATCGCCGGCATCTGCCGGGCGCTCGGGGTCGAGCACGTCGTGACCGTCGACCCCTACGACTACCAGGCGTGTCTGGATGCGCTGCGGGCCGGGCTGGCCTTCGACGGCCCGGCCGTCATCATCACCGACCGCCCGTGCATGCTCTTCCCCAGCAAGCTCGGCGGCGAGGCCTTCACGGTGGACGAGGACGTCTGCAACGCCTGCCAGCAGTGCATGAAGCTCGGCTGCCCGTCGCTCTCGCACACGGAGGCCGAGCAAAAGGGCCGCAAGAAGGTGCGCATCGACGAGGAGACCTGCACCGGCTGCTCGTTGTGTGAGCAGCTGTGCAAGCTGGGAGCCATCTCGAGGGCGAAGGCAGGTGTGGCATGAGCGTTGAGCCCAAGGCCAGGGCCGCCGCCGAGGACGCTGCCGGCCGGCACTACCACGGCGGCGCGGTCGACGACATCATGGTCGTCGGCGTCGGCGGCCAGGGCGTGATCGTGGCCGCCGCGGTCATCGCCGACACGGCGATGCTGCACGGCGGCCTCGACGTCAAGCTCTCGGAGACTCGCGGCATGAGCCAGCGTGGAGGCAGCGTCAGCTCGCACATCCGCATCGGCGAGACCGTGATCGCGCCGAGCATCAGCCCCGGCGAGGTGGACTACCTGCTCGCCTTCGAGAAGGCGGAGGGACTGCGCGCCGCCCCGTCCGTCGTGCCGGGCGGCGTGGCCATCGTCAACACCCAGGAGATCGTGCCGCCGCTCGCCTCGCAGGGCGGCATGAGCTACCCGTTCGACGCCGTCGACCGCATGGCGCAGGGCGACCGGCGTGTGATCGTCGTCGACGGCAACGGGATCGCCCAGGAGGTCGGCGACCTCAAGGTGGCCGGCATCGTGCTGGTCGGCGCGCTCAGCACGCACCTGCCGTTCGACGTCGAGACGTGGCAGGCGAGCATCGTGCGCAACGTGCCGCCCAAATGGAAGGACCTCAACTTCGCCGCGTTCGCGGCCGGACGTGAGGTCGGACAGTGAGCACGACCTGTCCGGGCGGCGCGGCCGCAGGCTCGCACGCCGCGCACGACGACGACCGCGTGTACTTCGACCCGTACGCCGAGACCATGGAGCCGGAGGACCTGCAGGAGCTGCAGCTCGGCCGGCTCAAGACCGTCGTCACGCACTCGTACTCCTGCAGCCCGGCCTACCGTGCGCTCTGTGAAGAAGCCGGGGTCGAGCCGGCGGACATCAAGACTCTGGACGACATCCGCCGGCTTCCCTTCATCGACAAGCACACGCTCCGCGACAACTACCCCGACAAGCTGCGCACCTGCGGCCTCGACAGCATCATCGAGGTCCACAGCACCTCCGGCACCACCGGCAAGCCCACGCCCATCTGGGCGTCGCGCCACGACATGGACCTCTGGTTCGAGCGGAACGCGCGGACCATGTGGATGATCGGTCTGCGCCCGGGCGACCTGCTGCAGAACATGTTCGGCTACGGTCTGCCGACCAGCATCGGCCTGCAGTACGGCGCGCAACACGCCGGCATCGGCGTGGTGCCTGCCGGCATCGGCCGCCAGGAACTGCTCATCGACCTGCTGGTCGACCTCGGCGTGACCGCCATCTGCACCACGCCGTCCTACGGTCTGTATCTGGCCGAGAAGGCGCTCGAGCGGGGCATCGACCTCAGCAAGGACACCAGGCTCCGCATCGGCCTCTTCGGCGCCGAGCCGTGGCCGGAGACCGGTCGCGAGCGGCTCGGCGCCGCCCTCGGCGTCGACGTCTTCAACGAGTACGGCATGGGCGAGTTCCTCGGACCGGGCATGGCCGCGGAGTGCCCGGTCAAGCAGGGCATGCACGTGTGGTCGGACCACATCTACGTGGAATGCATCGACCCGCAGACGCTCGAGCCGGTCGCCGACGGCGAGCCCGGCGAGCTCGTGTGGACGTCGCTCACCAGTGACTCCACGGCCATGATCCGTTACCGCAGCCACGACATCAGCTCGCTCACCTGGGAGCCGTGCGCCTGCGGCCGCAGCCACCCGCGCATCGGCCGCATCACCGGACGCAGCGATGACGCCGTGTCCGTCGGCGGCCTCGTCGTCTTCCCCAGCCAGGTCGAGGAGGTGCTGCTGAAGTTCGACGAGTTCGGGAGCAACTTCTGCATGGTCATCGAGAACGTGAGCAACCTCGATCGCCTGACGGTGCAGGTGGAGGTCTGCGGGCTGGACCAGATGGCCGCCGAGGCGCAGGCGGCGCTGACGAAGGCGATCGTGACGGGCGTCAAGACCAGCGTCGGGGTGACGCCCACGATCGAGCTGCACGCACCCTACGCACTGCCGCGCGACACGACCGGCCAGGGCAAGACCGCCTGCCATCGCGTGGACGATCGCAGGAGCTGCTGAGGGCACCCTCGACGATGGCGCGCGCCGGCGTCCTCGATGTCGAGGCGCCTCACATGGCGCCTATCGATTCCAGTATCGCGGCCCGGTCTCGTATCCGGGAATGAAATCGCGTCCAAATCTCTGGACAGACGACGCCTCCGCTTGAAGCGGTTCCTGCTCCGGCGCAGGGTGGAGCCAGAACGCGCGGGAGACAGCGCGCCCCGACAATCACCCACGAAGCGAGGCGGCATCGTGAGCACACAGACCACGGCGGGACCGCGGCCGGTACGCGCGCCGCGCGGCACCGAGATCAGCTGCAGAGGCTGGCAGCAGGAGGCCGCGCTGCGCATGCTGATGAACAACCTGGATCCGGAGGTCGCAGAGGATCCGGATCAACTCATCGTGTACGGCGGCGCCGGCAAGGCCGCCCGCAACTGGGAGAGCTTCGACGCCATCGTCCGCACGCTGCGCCGCCTCAAGGACGACGAGACCCTGCTGGTACAGAGCGGCAAGCCCGTGGGTGTGTTCGAGACCCACGAGATGGCGCCGCGCGTGCTCATCGCCAACGCCAACCTGGTCGGCGACTGGGCCAACTGGGACGAGTTCCGGCGGCTGGACGCGCTGGGGCTCACCATGTACGGGCAGATGACCGCCGGCTCGTGGATCTACATCGGTACGCAGGGCATCCTCCAGGGCACCTACCAGACGTTCGCCGCCGCCGGGCAGAAGCACTACGGCGGCGACCTGGCCGGCAAGCTGGTGCTCACGGCCGGCCTCGGCGGCATGGGCGGCGCGCAGCCGCTCGCCGTCGCCATGGCCGGCGGTGTGGCGCTCTGCGTGGAGGTCGACCCGCACCGCATCGCACGGCGCCTCGAGACCGCGTACGTGGACGTGTCGACGGAGTCGCTCGACGAGGCGCTCAGGCTGGCGGACGAGGCGACGGCGGCGCGCAAGCCGCTCTCCATCGCGCTTCGCGGTAACGCCGCCGACGTCTATCCCGAGCTCGTCCGCCGCGGCGTCACTCCCGACCTCGTCACCGACCAGACGTCGGCGCACGACACGCTCAACGGCTACGTGCCCAACGGCATGACGTTCGAGGAGGCGCTGCGCCTGCGCGACGACGACCCGCACGAGTACGTGCGCCGCGCCGTCGCGAGCATCGTCGTCCACGTCGAGGCGATGGTCGCCCTGCAGCGGGCCGGGGCTCACACCTTCGACTACGGCAACAACATCCGCGGTGAGGCGAAGGCGGCCGGCTACGCCGACGCCTTCGCCTTCCCCGGCTTCGTCCCGGCCTACATCCGCCCGCTGTTCGCACGCGGCAATGGGCCGTTCCGTTGGGCGGCGCTCAGCGGCGACCCGCAGGACATCGCCGTCACCGACGCCGCCCTGCTCGAGGCCTTCCCGGACAACGAGATGGTCACGAGGTGGATCCGCATGGCCGGCGAGAAGGTCCACTTCCAGGGGCTGCCCTGCCGCATCTGCTGGCTCGAGTACGGCGAGCGCGCCAAGGCCGGCGAGATCTTCAACGACCTGGTGCGCACCGGCAAGGTCAAGGCGCCACTCGTCATCGGACGCGACCACCTCGACTCCGGCTCGGTCGCCTCGCCCTATCGTGAGACGGAAGCCATGCGCGACGGGTCAGATGCCATCGCCGACTGGCCCATCCTCAACGCGCTGCTCAACACCGCTGCCGGCGCCAGCTGGGTGAGCTTCCACCACGGCGGCGGTGTGGGCATCGGCAAGAGCCTCCACGCCGGCATGGTGGTGGTCGCCGACGGCACCGAGATGATGGGCGAGCGTCTGCGCCGCGTGCTCACCACCGACCCCGGCACCGGCGTCATGCGCCACGCGGACGCAGGGTATCCCGAGGCCATCGAGAAGGCGAAGGAGTCGGGTATCGATCTGCCGATGATGGAGGACTGAGGATGGCCGGGTCACCGGTCCAGCTGGACCTCGAACTCTGCAAGGCGTGCGGCGTCTGCATCGAGCTCTGCCCGGACAAGGTGTTCGACCGGGACGACCTCGGGTATCCGGTCCTGGCGCGACCGGAAGAGTGCAGCCAGTGCCTCATCTGCGAGCTGCACTGCCCTGACTTCGCCATCGAGGTGGCGCGCCGCAAGCGCAAGAGCAAGGCGCCGACGCTGACCCGCGAGCACCTCGTCGCCGCGACCAAGGGCGTGGCCGGCGAGAACGCCGGCTGCGGCCACGACGGCGAGGAGGGTTGAGGATGACCGCCGCCGCCGCGCAGGCCGGGCCCACTGAGGTCCGCAAGCCCATCCTCCTGCAGGGCAACGAGGCGGTCGCCGAGGGCGCCATCGCCGCCGGCGCGCGCTTCTACGCCGGCTACCCCATCACTCCATCCACGGAGATCGCCGAGGTGCTCTCCCGCCGTCTCCCGCAGGTCGGCGGCACGTTCATCCAGATGGAGGACGAGATCGCCAGCATCGCCGCCGTCTGCGGCGCGTCGCTGGCCGGCGCCAAGGCGCTCACCGCCACCTCCGGCCCCGGCTTCAGCCTCATGCAGGAGATGATCGGCTTCGCCACCATGGCGCAGATCCCGTGCGTGGTGGTCGACGTCATGCGCGGCGGGCCGAGCACGGGCCTGCCCACCGAGCCCGCCCAGGGCGACGTGATGCAGGCTCGCTGGGGCACGCACGGCGAGCACTCGGTGATCGCGCTGGTGCCGAGCAGCGTCGAGGAGTGCTACACACTCACCGTCGAGGCGTTCAACCTCAGCGAGCAGTACCGCACCCCGGTCATCCTGCTCAGCGACGCGCTCATCGGGCACATGCGCGAGGCCGTGGTGTTGCCAGACCCGGCAACGCTGCGCATCGCCGAGCGCGGCACCCTCGACATCGACCCGGACGAGTACGACACGATCCGCAGCACCCTGGACAACATCCTGCCGCGGCCGCCGCTCGGCTCGCCCTTCAAGGTCCACGTCACCGGACTCGTCTACAACCGCCGCAGCGGCACGCCGGACACGAGCGACCCGGCCGCGGCCGCGGACCTCGGCCGCTACCTGCGAGAGAAGATCTACCACCACCGCGACGCCATCGTGCGCGTCGAGGAGGTCGAGATGGACGGCGCCGAGGTGGCCATCTTCGCCTACGGCTCGGTGGCCCGCTCGGCGCTGGCCGTCGTGCGCAAGGCCCGGGCGCTCGGCGCGCGCCTCGGACTCGTGCGGCCGATCACCCTGTGGCCGTTCCCGACCGCGGCGGTGCAGCGGATGGCCGAGCAGGTGCGCACCATCATCGTCCCCGAGATGAACATCCGGCAGATGAGCTGGGAGGTCCAGGCCGCGGCCGAGGGCCGCGCCAAGGTCGTGGACTACGGGCGTGTGGACGGCAAGCTCATCACGCCGGCCGAGATCTTCGAGCTCGTCAAGCCCGAGTTCTACTACCACCACTGGGGGGAAGGTTGAACGGCCGCCGGAGGGTGACGCGATGAGCGCCCTGGTCGACGAGCAACGTCTCGAGGCGCGGCCGACGGGCGACTACATGCTGCCGCGCATCAAGCCGCACACCACG
>JBLMXT010000230.1:0-4918 GCA_050257915.1 Deltaproteobacteria bacterium | reverse complement strand
AGTCCTTGAGCCACGCGTGCTCGGGCCCCACGCCGGGGTAGTCGAGGCCGGCCGAGACGGAGTGCGCCTCCGCGACCTGACCCCAGGCGTCCTGCAGCAGATAGCTGTACGAGCCGTGCAGGACCCCCGGTGAGCCCTTAGCAAGCGGCGCGTCATCGCCGAGACGGGCGCCGGCCAGCACGGCGTCGCCACTGCCACCGCCTGCGCCCTGCTCGACCTCGAGTGCGCCGTGTACATGGGCGCCGAGGACGTGCGCAGGCAGGAGCTCAACGTGGTGCGCATGCGCCTGCTCGGCGCCACCGTCGTACCCGTGGAGAGCGGGTCGCGCACGCTCAAGGACGCGATGAACGAGGCGCTGCGCGACTGGGTGACCAACGTCGGCGACACGTTCTACTGCATCGGCTCGGTCGCCGGCCCGGCGCCGTACCCGGCCATGGTCCGCGACTTCCAGGCCGTCATCGGCGACGAGGCCATCGCCCAGGTGCGCGAGCGCTTCGGCCACCTGCCGGACGAGGTCGTGGCGTGCGTCGGCGGCGGGTCCAACGCCATGGGCATCTTCCACGCCTTCCGCGACCTCGCCTCGGTGCGCCTGACCGGCGTCGAGGCGGCCGGCGAGGGCCTGGACGGCCGCCACGGCGCCCCGCTCGCCAAGGGCTCGCCGGGCGTCCTGCACGGTTCCTACAGCTACCTGCTGCAGGACGCCTGGGGTCAGGTCGCGGAGGCGCACTCGATCTCCGCCGGCCTGGACTATCCCGGTGTCGGGCCCGAGCACGCGTGGCTCAAGGACTCGGGACGCGCCGCGTACGCGGCGGCGACGGACGAGGAGGCGCTCGCCGCCTTCCGCACGCTCGCCGAGCTCGAGGGCATCATCCCGGCGCTCGAGAGCGCCCACGCCGTCGCCTACGTGCTGCGCGGGCCGTCGAGCGCCGAACCGACAGTCCCCTCTCCCTCCGCCACGGGCCGCTTCACCATCCCCGGCGAGACCGCCGACTTCGACCCCGCAGGCACGCGGTTCGCACGCGGCGACCTCGTCGTCGTCAACCTCTCGGGACGGGGCGACAAGGACGTCTACGAGGCTGGAGCGAAGCTGGGGGTCCTCTCGTGAGCGTGCGCAAGCTGCCGTACCGGCCGGAGGAGCACGGCGACCGGCAGCCCGCCCCCGATGAGCACGGGCCCGGCGCTGCGGGCGACGAGAGCCGCGAGCCGCGGCCGTTACCGCGCGGGCTCGCGCCGCGACTGGCGCGCGCGTTCTCCGCGCCGCGCGCCGGACGCGCGGCGCTCATCCCCTACCTCACCGGCGGCCACCCGGACGCGGAGACGAGTGAGCGCCTCGTCGCCACCCTGATCGACGCCGGCGCCGACATCGTCGAGCTCGGCGTCCCGTTCTCGGACCCGATCGCCGACGGACCCGTCGTGCAGCAGTCCACGCACGCGGCGCTCACGGCCGGCGTGACGCCCGACGACGTGCTGGGGCTCGCCGCCGCGCACAGCGCCCGGCTGCCCTTCGTACTGCTCACCTACCTCAACTCCGTGCTGGCCTACGGCCCCGAGCGGTTCTTCGCGCGCGCGGCCGGCGCCGGCGTGGAGGCGCTGGTGATCCCCGACCTGCCGCTCGACGAGGCCGCCGGCCGGAGCGTCTCGCTGGCACGTGAGGCCGGCGGGCTGGCGGCGCTCGCCGCCGGCGCCGGCCTCTCGCTCGTGCCGATGGCGACGCCGACGAGCACCGGCGAGCGCCTCGACCTCGTCGCCGCCGCGGCCACCTCGTTCGTCTACTGCGTCGCCGTGACCGGCGTGACCGGCGCCCGCGCCGAGGTCGGCGCCGAGCTGCCGGCGCTCCTCGCGCGCCTGCGCGAGCGCACGGACGCGCCGCTCGCGGTGGGGTTCGGCATCTCGACGCCGCAGCAGGCCGCCGGCGTGGCGGCGCTGGCCGACGGCGTCATCATCGGCAGCGCCCTCATCGACGCCGTGACGCGGGCGGCCACGCCCGACGACGCCTGCGCGGCCGCGCACGCGCTCGTCAGCGCCGCGAGCGCGGCGATCGCCGGCGCCTGACCGCACCCGAGGCGCCGCATGAGGATCCGTCTTCCGCGTCTGCAGAGAGACAAGCGCTTCCGGCTGTTCATCGCCGACGCAGCCGACGCCCCTCCCGACCGCTGGTTCGGCTCGCTGAAGGCGGCTCTGCGCGCCTTCGACCAGTCTGACGCGCGCTGGAAGCACCTGGCCTGGATCATCGAGTACCAGGAGGAGCCGAGGTTCGGCGGCATCCCCGTTGCCCGCGACGTCGTCCACATGCGGTACGGCGAGCTCGCCGGCGACGCGGGACCCGATCGCCCGGGGGGCTGATGAGCGGAGGAATGGTGGGCGACGTTGGAATTGAACCAACGACCTCCAGCTTGTCGAGCTGGCGCTCTCCCAACTGAGCTAGTCGCCCACGCAGGAACGGGAGTATAGCAAGCTCGCGGTGCCCTGTCAGCCGCACGGGGTACAAGTGAATGTGGAGCTTGGGGGAGTCGTGTCGGTGGAAAAAGAACAGCCGGATCCGGTGACCGCCGCCGTACCGGTCGGCGTGTGGCCGCGCTGCCTCGCGCAGGTGTTCGACGCCGTCGTCACCGGCGCCGTGGCCGCAGCCATCCAGCTCGCGTTCAGTGGAGCCGATCCGGGAATCGGGCCATGGTCGCTGCCGATCTGGCTCGTGGTCGCGCTGCTCTACTTCTTCTTGAGCGAAGGACTCTGGGGCGCGACCGTGGGCAAGTGGCTGCTGGGCCTGACCGTGGTACGCGAGGACGGAGCCGATATAGGACTCGGCGCGGCCGCCGTGCGCACCGCCGCCAGGCTCGTTGACGGCCTCTGCTTCTACGCCGTGGGCGCCGTCCTGATCTGGTCGAGCGGACGGCGGCAGCGTCTCGGGGACAGGCTGGCCGGCACGCTGGTCGTCGCCGTGCGGGAGGGAGTGCGGCTGCGCAGCGACGGGACGCACGTGCTCGCCTCGCAGGTGCCGCTCGTGGGCACCGGCCCGCAGCCCCCGCACACGACGGCCTGGCTGCCGAACCCGAGCGCGGACGTCGACGAACCGCCGCCACCATCCGCGCTGCCGACCTGGGACTACGATCCTCCCCGCTGAGGGCGAGCCGGCGCTGCGGAGGGACGACGTGGGCCGGCGAGCGTGCCCGCTGCCGTCGCGCGGCGCGGATCATCCGCCGTGGAACGACGGAGGCCGGGCCGGCCCCAAGTGGGCTCGCCCGGCCTCAGCCGAACCGCACAGGCGCCGTGGGCGCCCGCTCTCTCAGCGCGTCAGCGCGAGCGCTTGCCCGGCACGCGGCGCTTGACGCCGGTCTTGTTCCAGGCGCGGTGCGCGCCGCCGTTCCACACGAGCTTGCCGGCGCGAGGCTGCACCTGGCTGCTCTCGAGGATGCTGCGCTTCTCGTAGTCGAAGTGCGGCAGGTCGTGGCGCTCCAGCGTCGCGCCGATGAGCCGCTCGATCGCGACCAGGTCGTGGACGTCCTCCGCGGTGAGCAGACTCACGGCGATGCCGCTCGCCCCCGCCCGCGCCGTGCGCCCGATACGGTGCACGTAGTCCTCGGGGTTGGTCGGGATGTCGAAGTTGATGACGTGCGAGATGCCGTCGACGTCGATGCCGCGGGCGACGACGTCGGTGGCCACGAGGACGGCGATCTTGCCCTCCTTGAAGCCGTCGAGCGCCTGCTGGCGCTGGCCCTGCGTGCGGTCGCCGTGGATGGCCTCGCAGCTGATGCCCGCCTTGTTGAGCGTGCGCGCCAACCGCTCCGCCCGGCGCCGCGTGCGGGTGAACACGAGCGTGCGCTCCGGGTCGTGGTGACGGAAGTACTCCACGAGGAGGTCGACCTTCTGGTCGTGGTTCACCGGCAGGACCTTCTGCTCCACGTTCTCGACCGGCGTGGCGGTGCCGCCCAACTCGATGAAGATCGGGTCGTGGAGGGTGTCCGCGATGATGTTGAGCACGGTCTTGCTCATGGTGGCGGAGAAGAAGAGGTTCTGCCGCCGGGCGGGGATGGCGTCGATGATGCGCTTGACGTCCGGCCAGAAGCCCATGTCGAGCATGCGGTCGGCCTCGTCGAGGACGAGCGTGTCGACTTGGTCGAGCAGGATGTCGCCCTGGCGCAGCATGTCCAGCAGCCGGCCGGGGGTGGCGACCAGCATGTCGACGCCCTTGCGGATCCTCTTCGCCTGCGGATCGTACGGGACTCCGCCGAACACGGCGGCGACGGTGCGGCCGCTGTACGTGCTGAGCGTCTCGCCGACCTCTTCGATCTGCGCGCAGAGCTCACGCGTGGGGGTCACGACCAGGGCCGACGGGTGGGCCGTGCGGCCGTCGGCGACGGTCGGGCCTGTCATGCGCTGCACAATGGGCACGACGAAAGCGGCCGTCTTGCCGGTACCGGTCTGCGCACTGCCCACCACGTCGCGTCCGGCGAGGACGCGCGGGATGGCCTGCTCCTGGATGGGGGTGGGCGTCTCGTAGCCCATGGCGGCGACCCCGGCCAGCATCTCGCCCGAGAGGCCGAGCGCGGCGAACGCCGGCAGGTCGACCTCAGGTGCGGGGCCTGCGGGCCTCGCCGCATGCTGACGCTCCACGTAACTCTTGTCCACGCCCTGGCCGCCGCGGCCTTCGCGGTCGCGACGCGGGCCCCGCCCGCGGTCGCGGTCGCGGCCGGACCTGTCGCGGCCGGAGCCGCCCATGCTGCCGCGACGCCGCTCCTCGCCCTCGCGAGGCTGGCGCCCAGACCGCTCGTCTGTGCGCTGCTCGGAGGAGGGCTCTGCCTGCGTCGCGCCGCTCGGGGCGGCGGAACTCTGAACGGCCGTGCCGGCGCCGCCCTCGGGGCGGGCGGCGTTGCCGCGGCCGCGGCCACCGCGGCGACGACGCTTCGCCGCCTCCTCGCCC
>JBLMXT010000229.1:0-2545 GCA_050257915.1 Deltaproteobacteria bacterium | reverse complement strand
CGTCTGACGGCGCCGCGTAGGGCGTCGGGTACGGACCGGTGGTGGATGCCACAGTTGCCATGCGTCTGCCTCCTTGGATTACTTGCCGAGCAGCGCGTCGATCTTCTTGACGCCGTCGTTGGCGTCCTCGGCGTAGGCGTCGGCGCCGATCTGGTCGGCCCAGCGCTGCGTGCAGGGGGCGCCGCCGACGACGGTCTTGTAGGGCAGGCCCTCGTCCTTGATGCGCTTGATGACCTTCTTCTGCTCCTCCATCGTCGTGGTCAGCAGGGCGCTCATGCCGATGACGTCGGCGCCCAGCTCCTTGGCACGCTCGATGAAGCTGTCGGCGGAGACGTCGCGGCCGAGGTCGGTGACCTCGTAGCCGTTGGCCTTGAGGTAGGCGATGACGATCGCCTTGCCGATGTCGTGGACGTCGCCCTGGACGGTGCCGATGACCATGACGCCCTTGGCCTCGGCGGCCTCGCCCTCGAGGGCGGCGTTGGTGATCTCGGTGGCGCCGGCCATGGCGTCGGCGCTCATCATCAGCTCGGGCAGGAAGACCTCGCCGCTCTCGAACAGGTCGCCGACCTCCTGGATGCCCTTGACGAAGCCGTTCTGCATGATGTCCGCCGGGGCGATGCCGGAGTCGAGGGCGCGCTGCGCGACCTCCTCGGCTGCCGCCCGGTCGGCGTTCACGATGCTCTCGGCCGCTTCCTGGTAGATGTCTGCCATGACCCTGGACTCCTCCCGACTTTGCTCACGACTGATCCCGCGCAACGAGGTATGGCGGGTGCCGAGATCGGGCGATCACACCGCAAGCCGGAGGAGTGACGAGCCGGATCCGATCCGGCCTGACGCTCCCCCGACGCCCTCCCTCAGCACGTGCGGGCAGTATATCAGCCGTTCGGGCGCACGGCCACACACTCTCACTCACAAACGCACAGAAACGACATGCCATCGCCGTGCGTCCGGCCACGGGTGGCACCGGGGCGCGCGGCCAGAGGCGCCCGTGCTAGCATCGGTCGCGTGAGGTACCACGGCGCCGTCATCCGCCCTCCCAGCGAAGCCGACAGCCTGATCGTCCAGGTCACCTACGGCTGCTCCAACAACACCTGCGACTTCTGCGGTACCTACCTGGAGAAGCCGTTCGCGGTGCGGCCGTTCGACGAGGTCGTGGAGGACGTGACCGGCCTGCCCGTGAGCGTGCGCCAGAGGGTACGACGCGTGTTCCTCGCCGACGGCGACGCGATGGCCCTCAGCACGCGCAAGCTCGACGCGATCCTCGACCTCCTGCATCGCGCCCTGCCCGACCTGGAGCGCGTGAGCAGCTACGCCAACGCGCGCAACCTGCTGGGCAAGCCGGTGGAGGAGCTGGCGGCGCTGCGCGAGCGCGGCATCGAGCTCCTCTATCTCGGCCTCGAGTCGGGCGACGAGCAGACGCTGGCGGACATCCACAAGGGTATGACCGTGGCGGAACAGATCGAGGGGTGCCGGCGGGCGTCGGACGCCGGCATGCAGCTCTCGGTGACCGCCATCCTGGGGCTCGCCGGGCGCGAGCGGTCGCTCGTGCACGCCCGGGCGACCGGCGCGGCGCTCTCCGCCATCGACCCGGAGTACATCGGCATCCTCACGCTGATGCTGCCCCCCGGCACCGCGATGGAACGCAAGGTCGCCACCGGACAGGTGGTGCTGCCCGACTCTCTGGGGATCCTGCGCGAACTGCGCGAGATCGTCGCCCACATCGACGTCACGGACTCGCTCTTCCGCTGCAACCACGCCTCCAACTACCTCCCCGTCGGCGGCCGCCTGCCCGGCGACAAGGCGGCCATCCTGGCCACGCTGGACAAGGTGCTGGACGCCCCCGCCGCGACGCAGCTGCGGCCGGAGAGCTGGCGCCTGCTCTAGTCGCGCCCCGCGACAGGGCCTCCGGCAGCGAGCCCCGGGCGGGGCCTCGCGGCCGCGCGCCTCTCAGAGGTCGTGCAGATGCGACCCGTACCCGCGCTTGAAGTGCGTCGACGCGTACTTCTGCAGTTTCCACTCCGGGATACGGCACTGCGGGCAGGCCTCCGCGTACCACTTGTTGCGCAGCCAGCGGGCGGCTCTGCTCGTCTTGGAGTCGTGCACGACCATGTGCTTGTTGCAGTGCGTGACCACGACGGCGTAGGAGCCGCGCTCCTCGAACTGCTTGATCCCGTGCAAGATGCCGCGCCGCGACGGCCACAGCTTCATCTTCTCGACGAGGCGGAAGAGCGGGACCTGCTTGCGGTAGTAACGCGCTTTGGTCGGGTCGGTCGGCATCGGGTGGCCAGTCTAGCACGGAGCACGGAGGGGTCGGCCGGAGGCAGGAGCGCGAGGCCGCGACGTCGAAGGTTCGGCCCCGATCCACCGCGACGCGAGGTGCTCCATGACCCGCCGTGCCGTAGCCGGCTTCGCCCGCCTTCTTCCCCTGCTGCTGATCGCCGCGGCGGCGGTGATCGTCGTGGGCGCCGCCCTGCTCGCCGCCTGCGGCGACTCGTCCGGCGGCGCCTCCCCGCAGCCGGCCGCCACCGTCACCGTCACGGCGAGC
>JBLMXT010000228.1:0-7813 GCA_050257915.1 Deltaproteobacteria bacterium | reverse complement strand
GCGAAGCTCCCTCCGCCGGTCCCCCCGGAGCTCGCGCCTGACCATCCCTGAGCCCGTACAGCGGCATCAAGCGCATGTCGACAATCAAATGAATTGACGATACAGTAGCTATACGTCTGTGCCCCGAGCAGATCACGGCGACGCCGGGAGCTCAGCATCCTCGACCGCAGGGAGGCCGCATGTCCACACCGCTCACCGACGCCATCCTCGCCATGGACGAGGACGGCGCGCTCGCGATCGTGAAGGACCGCCTGGACGCGGGCGAGGCCCCGGAGGCGGTCCTCGACGACGCCAAGGGCGCCATGACCGTCCTCGGCGAGCGGTTCGCCTGCGAGGAGGTGTTCATCCCCGAGCTGATCATGGGCGGCGAGATCATGAAGGGCATCGCCGCCGAGTTGAAGCCGCGGCTCGCCGCCGACGCGGCGGCGGAGAAACGCGGCACCGTCGTCCTCGGCACCGTCCACGGCGACATCCACGACATCGGCAAGGACGTCGTCGTCATGATGCTCGGGGTGTCCGGCTACGACGTCCACGACCTCGGCATCGATGTGCCGGTCGACGACTTCGTCGCCGCCATCAAGGAGAAGCACCCCGACGTCGTCGGTCTGTCGGGCCTGCTCACTCTGGCCTTCGACTCGATGAAAGACACCGTCGAAGGCATCGCCGCGGCCGGCCTGCGCGACCAGGTCAGGGTCATGATCGGCGGTTCGCCGGTGGACGAGCAGGTGTGCCTCTACACCGGTGCTGACGGCTGGGGCCGCGACGCCGGTGCCGCACTCAGGATGACCGCCGACTGGACCGCCGGCGCGGCCGGCCGAGGGGAGGGGACATGACGACAGGCCTCGAGGGCCCCGAGCTCACCGCTCAGCGTCTGAAGCTGTTCGAGGACGCGGTCGCCTTGCGCAAGCCGGACCGCGTCCCCCTGATGCCGCTCGCGCTGGAGTACTTCCACACGCGCATGGCGGGCGTCTCCGACAAGGACGCCGGCTATGACGCCGGGCTGAACTTCGACTGCCTGCGCGACGCGACGGTGCGCTTCGGCTGGGACTGGGCCCCCGGCATGGCCGTCCCGCCCTCCAGGTCGCTGGAGGCGCTGGGCTCCAGGCAGATCCGCTGGCCGGGCGGCGACCTTCCCGATGACGTGCAGTTCCAGTGGGTCGAGGGCGAGTACCTCAAGGCGGACGAGTACGACGCGTTCCTCGCCGACCCGACGCGGTTCACGCTGCACACCCTTTGGCCGCGCCTCGCAAGCGCCTTCGGCGTGCTCGGCGAGCTCCCCCTCCCGCCCGTCTGGTGGATCAACACCATGTACTTCCCCCTGGCGTGGGGAGCCTTGCTCGGGGCGCCTCCGATGACCGCCATGTTCGAGGCTCTGGCCGAGATGAGCCGGGACGCGGGCGCGTTCATGGCCGCGTTCGGCCGCTTCACGGGGGAGATGGCCGGCATGGGCTACCCGGTGGCCTTCGTCGGCGTCACCAAGGTGCCCTTCGACACCGTCTCGGACGACTACCGCGGCCTCAGGGGCAGCACACTCGACCTGTACCGCCAGCCGGACAAGCTGCAGGCGCTGATGGAGATGCTCACGCCCATGGTGATCGGCCAGGCGATCGGCGCCGCCAAGGGCAGCGGGAACCCCCGCGTGTTCATCCCGCTGCATCGTGGCGCCGCCGGCTTCCTCAACGACGAGCAGTTCGCCACGTATTACTGGCCCGGGCTCAAGGCGGTCATCTACGCGCTGCTGGACGCGGGCGTCACGCCGTGTCCGTTCTTCGAAGGCGACTACACCCCGCGCCTCAAGTACCTCGCCGAGTTGCCCCCTGGCGTGGTGGCCGCGCACTTCGACCGCACCGACCGCACCAGGTTCAAGGAGATGTGCGGGCACAACCTCTGCTTCTGGGGCGACGTGCCGGGGTCGCTCATGGTCACGGGCAAGCCCAGTGAGGTCAGGGACTACGTCAAGAGGCTGATCGAGGACTTCGCCGACACCGGCGGGCTCATCGTCGACGGCGCCAATTCCATCACGGGAGAGGCGAAGCCCGAGAACGTGATGGCGCTGCGCGAGACCATCGACGAGTACGGGGTGTACTGACGCCTAGTCCGGCAGCGGATCGCCGGGGAAGATGGAGGAAGCGAGAGGGGCGCCCGTGCGGGCGTCCCTCTCGCTTCCTCCATCTGCGAGCGGAGCTACCTGCCTTGCACCGAGTCCACCATCGCCTTGACGTTCTCGAACCTGGCGTTGGGCGGCAGCGCGCAGCCCATCGCCATGATGAAGCCGTCCGGGCCGACCTCGGTGAGCAGGCGGTCGCAGTAGGCTTTGACCTCGTCCACGGTGCCGAGTGTCAGCATGGCCGGCGGCACGTCGCCCATCAGGCACATGTGCCCGCCCAGGATCTTCTTGGCACGGAAGAGGTCGGTGGCCCCGTCGGTCGCGAGCACGCAGGTGCGCGCCGGCAGCTCGAGCAGGCGCTCGATCTCCCGGTCCCAATCGGCGTCGTAGTGCAGCATCGGGATGCCGCCCTCCTCGGCGACGATCTCCACCAGCTCCTTCATGTACGGCCACACGAAGCGGTCCCAGAGCTTGGGGGAGAGGAACTGTGGCGCGGTGCGCCAGCTGCCGACCCAGTAGCCGACGGGTCCGATGGCGCGGACCATCTGCCGCGTCTGCTCGCGCTTCTCGGCCATGATCGCCTGCATCGCGGCCTCGACCTTGTCCGGCCGCGTGAACAGGTCCATGGTGAATTCCTGGATCGTGCGGCCGCCGCAGAGGTGTTCGTACGGATGGTCGACCGTCGAGGCGCTGAACACCACATAACCGCGCCCCATGAACTCCCCGACCCAGCGCGGCGCCTTCTGCTGCAGCGCCACGCCGGCCGCCGCCGCCTCGCCCAAGTACTGGCCGATGTACTGGCCGAACCATGGGCTCCAGCCCATCTCGAGGATACGGTCGTAGTCCTCCGGCTGGATGCGCACCTGCTCGTCGAGCTGCCACAGGCTGTCCTCGGGGAGGTCGCGGCCGGGGAGCTTCATCGGCGCGAGCCACAGCATGCCGAGGATGGCCGGCGCGTAGGTGGCCCACTGTACGGAGTCGACGTCGCCGAGCTTCTCGGTGGCGCCGAGCATCGTCTGGCCGGCGACGTCCAGATCGGCGCAGAACTCCGAGTACTTCACGCCCATCGTGTTGCAGGCGAACGTATCGAGGACCAGCGAGAGTGGCACGCGATCCGGCGTGCCGCAGTGGATAGCGGTCTGGATGCGGCCCATCCGCTCGAGGAACAACGGGTTGGGTGGAGGTCCCTGAGGCGCTCCCGGGGGCGGTCCCTGTGCGTCGGTCATGTCAGCTCACCCCCAGCACGCTCTTGGCGACGACGACGCCGTCCTGAGCGGTCTCGCAGTAGTGGTCGGCGCCCACGTACCGGGCGGCCTCCTCGGTCATCGGGCCGCCGCCGACGAGGATCGTCACCTTGTTGCGGAGGCCGGCGCGCTCGATTGCTGCGATCGACTCCCTCATGGAGTCGAAGACGGTTGTGAGCAGGGCGGACATGCCGACCAGTGTGGCGCCGCTCTCGTTGATGGCGTCGACCCACGCCTGGGGGTCGACGTCCACGCCCAGGTCGACCACCCGGAGGCCGTTGGACGACAGCACCGTGCCGGCGATGTTCTTGCCGAACTCGTGGATGTCGTTCTTGACGGTCCCGAGCACGATCGTGCCTGAGGCGTTCTCGGCGGCCTCGGCGAGCGCATCCTGCAGGGGCGCGCTCGCCTGCTTGAAGATCTCGCCGGCGAAGATGAGCTCGGAGAGGTAGTACTCGCCGCCCTCGAACTTGTCGCCGACGATGCCCATGCCTTCCTGGAGCTCCTCCAGGATGGCGAGCGGAGCCTCGCCCGCGGCCAGCCTCTCCTGGACGAGGCCCGCGGCATCGTCCATGTCGAGTTCGCCCACTGCCTGGGCGAGTTGGGTGGGTGTCATGAAGCCTCCCGTATCCAGATTCCCCGGCGCGCACACAAGCGTATCACTACAACTTGAAGTATGGACAAGAATACTATCAGCTGTAGCATTGTCCAGTGCTGTCCTGTTGGTTAGTCGTGCCCGAAACGATGGAGCGAGAGGGCGTCGTGCGTGCTCTGACGATCAGCGAACTCGAGCGCGAGAGTGGAGTGCCGAGGCGCACCATCTACTACTACGTGCGCCTCGGCCTGTTGCCCGAGGCGCAGAAGGCGAGCCGCACGCGCGCGCTCTACACCGAGGACCATCTCGCGCTGCTGCGCGACGTCGAGGAACTGCGCGCGGAGGGTCTGCGGCCGGCGACGATCAGGGCCCGGCTGGCCGGCCGCCTGCGGACGGCGGGCGAGAACGGAGTGGACCTCGTCGCCCGCCGCGACGAGCAGACGCGGGATGCGATCCTGCGCGCCGCGACCCGCAGCTTCGCGCAGAAGGGGTACAAGGGCACGCGCATGGCGGACCTCGTGACCGAACTCGGTATCACGCCGCAGTTGCTCTACTCCCACTTCGCCACCAAACGCGAGCTCTTCGTGGCCTGCTACAGGATCGCCGTCCACTACATGGCCGGCGTGATCATCCCGCGCGTGGGTCCCGAGGGAGACCCCGCCGCCCGCCTCGTCTGGTACATGTGGGCCGACGAGGGCATCAAGGCGTTCGCGCCGCACATGTTCGCGCTGGCGGTGGAGGCGTCCCAGCACGATGAGGCTGCACGTACCGACATGCGCGAGGCCTACGAGAGGATCTTCCGCGAGCTGATCGAGGACCTCGCGCGGCTCCGCGCCTCCGAAAGCGCGCCACCGATCTCAGATGAGCTCATCAGCCACGGCCTGATGGGCGCGTTCCAGCAGATGCTCGCGCGCGCCGCCCTCGACGACGAGTACTCCTGGCGCGAGGTCACGCGGCACACGCTCGGGCTCTTCCTCCTCCTGCTCACGGCCTACCGCGGTGAGCAGGACCTGGCTGCGCTCCTGGCTCCGTACGAGGCCCTCCTCACCGAAGTCGCCGAACTGCCGCCGCCTGTTCCCCCCGAGCTTGGGTAGACGCGAGAGGCGGCGATCGATCACCGGCTGGTCGAGAGAATCGAGCCTGAGACCATCTCATGGCCATCCGCTCGGTTGACTGATAGTTCATTCCGGACATATCGTTCAATGATGTCCGTGAAGACTCCTACGCCCAATTGGCTCGAGCCGCACCTGCCCGTCTGTGAGGCGATCGTCGCGCTGTTCGCGCCGCTTGCCGAGGTCGCGGTGCACGACATCCGCCGCGATCGCGTCGTCGGCATCTGGAACCCGATATCGAAGCGCAAGGTCGGCGACCGCTCACTGATCGACGAGCTGCCGCCCTACGGGGAGGACGCGCGCGTCATCGGCCCATACCCGAAGGTCCTGGCCGACGGGCGCGCGATCACGTCGGTGAGCGTCGTGCTGTACAACGCCAAGGGTGTGCCACGCGGCCTCCTCTGCATCAACTTTGACCGTTCGCCGCTGGATGGCGCGATCGATCTGTTGGTCCGCTTTGCGGCACCGGTCGAGGACCGGCCGGCGGAGCTCTTCGACCGCGACTGGCGCGAGCAGATCCTCTTCGTCGTCGACGAGGAGTGCCGCTCGCGCTCCCTGCGCCGTGACCGTCTGACACGCGACCAGCGGCTTGACCTCGTGCGCGTGCTCGACGAGCGCGGCCTCTTCGCCACCCGCAACGCCGCCGCCCACGCCGGACGAGCCCTGGGGGTGTCCCGCACCACCGTCTACGCCTTGCTCAAGGAGGCACGCTCATGAAGCCGCTGCGCACGTTCCGTCTCGAGGAGTACCTCGGGGAGTGGGAGTTCAAGGTCCGCCACCACCTCACGGCTTCCGACGCGGAGAGCATCACCATCGCGGAGCTCCTGGCCCTTGGCACGGACGCCGACCGCGAGGGCTTCATGAATCTCCCCCTGTCTTACATAGAGACGTGGGGCACGCCGGAGTTGCGCGCGGCGGTCGCCGGGACCTACGAGCTCGTGGACGCCGACCACGTGCTCCCGTTCGCCGGCGCCGAGGAGGCCCTCTTCTGGACGATGCAGGAACTCGTGGGTCCGGGCGATCACGCCGTCGTGACCGTGCCGTGCTACCAGGCAATGGAGACGGTCACCGTGGCGACCGGCGCCGAGGTGAGCGCCCTGGTGCCGCGCCGGGAGGACGGCTGGGCACTCGATCTAGACGAGCTCCGCGGGCTGCTCCGCCCGGCCACGAAGCTCGTCGCCGTCAATTACCCCAACAACCCGACCGGCCACGTTCCCGACGAGGCGATCTTCCGTGAGTTGGTCGCGTTGTGTGACGAGCGCGGTATCCGGCTCTTCTGCGACGAGGTCTACCGCGGCATCGAGGTCGACCCGGCGAGGACGATCACTCAGGCAGCCGACCTCTCCGAGACGGCCGTCTCGCTGAACGTGGCCTCCAAGTCCTACGGTCTGCCCGGCCTGCGCGTCGGCTGGCTCGCCTGCCGCGACAGAGCGCTGCTCGAGCGGCTCGAGAGGCGCAAGCACTACACGTCCATCTGCAACGCCGGGCCGGCGGAGTATCTCGCCGCGGTCGCGCTCCGGAACCGGCAACCCATCTGGCAGCGCAACCGCGGCATCGTCGCGGCCAACCGGTCGCTCTTCGACGACTTCTTCGCGCGCTGGGCCGACCTCTTCGACTGGCAGCCGCCCGACGGCGGCTGCGTCTGCTTCCCTCGCTACAAGGGCGGTGACGTGGAGGAGTTCTGCCGGCGGCTGCTGGACGCCGAGGGCGTCCTGGTCCTGCCGGCCAGCATGTACGAGTCCGAGATCGCGGACGTTCCCAAAGACCACTTCCGCGTCGGAATCGGCAGGCTCGGCCTCGAGGAGGGTTTGGCCGCTCTCGATCGCTTCCTGCGCACGCAGAACTAAATTCGCTGCAAGCGAGTGATTTCGGACCGCCGCTGTCCGTTACTTGCTGCCCCTCCCAGCAGCTCTGATACTTGGCGCAAGTGGTTCCTCGATTTACTTGCTTGACGCGCCCCGTTTGCGGTCGTATCGTGGCGCCCTGGGTGGTACTCACACGCGTTCTTGCGGACGCACGGCGGACACAGTGTCACAAGGGAGGAACCATGTCGGACGAGCTTTTCGAGCAGATGAAGCAGAGCGTCATCGACGGCGAGGTCGAGGACGCTGAGCGTCTCGCCCAGGAGGGTCTGGACGCCGGCATCAGCGCCGGCGACATCCTCGACAAGGGCTTCGTGAAGGGCATCGAGGAGGTCGGCGACCTGTTCGGCAAGGGCGAGTTCTTCCTCCCCGAGCTGGTCCAGGGCGCCGAGGCCATGAAGGCCGCCGTCGCCGTGCTCCAGCCAGCGCTCGACGCGAGCAAGGAAGGCCGTCAGACCCTCGGCAAGGCCGTCGCGGGCACCGTCGCCGGCGACATCCACGAGATCGGCAAGACCATCGTCTGCTCGATGCTCAGCGCCGCCGGCTTTGAGGTCACCGACGTCGGCTGCGACGTCCCGGTCGAGACCTTCGTGCAGAAGGTCAAGGACGAGAACGCCGACCTGCTGCTCCTCTCGGCGCTGCTCACCACCACGATGCCGAACCAGCAGAAGACCATCGAGGCGCTCAAGGCCGCCGGCCTGCGCGACGGCGTCAAGGTCATGATCGGCGGCGCGCCGACCACGCGCGCCTGGGCCGACGAGATCGGCGCCGACGGCTACGCCGAGGACGCCATCGAGGCCGTGGCCACCGCCAAGACGATCCTCGGGGTCGGCTGAGCCTCAGTCGTCACCGACGAAGCGAGTCCGCGAGGGGCGGCGGCGCGTGAGCGCCGC
>JBLMXT010000227.1:0-9229 GCA_050257915.1 Deltaproteobacteria bacterium | reverse complement strand
TGTCGATCTCGTCGCGCAGGATGAGCGTGACGAGCAGGTCGAACGGGCCGTCGAAGACGTCCAGGTCGAGCTCGAGCTCGACGGCAGGTGCGGCGACGGCGCCCGCGTCGGCGCGCATCAGTCCTCGGGCTGGTTGACGAACGACGGGATGTCGAAGTCCTTGTCGGCGAACCGCGGCGCGGGGCCGAACGGCGTGCCCCGGTCCTCGCGCGGCTCGGGTGTGGGCGCCGGGGTGCGGGCCTCCGGCCCGCGGGCCGGCGCCCGAGCAGGTCTCACCTCGTCGCCGAACCCGGTGGCGACGACGGTGATGGAGATCTTGCCCTTGAGCTTCTCGTCGACGACGGCGCCGAAGATGAGGTTGGCGTCGTCGTCGGCGGCCTCGTTGACCTCGAACAGCGTGAGGTCCTCGCCCCCGGTGATGTTGAGCAGCAGGCCGCGCGCGCCCTCGATGGTGGTCTCGAGGAGCGGCGAGTGGATGGCCATGTCGGCGGCCGCCTGGGCCCTGTTCTCGCCGCCGGCCACGCCGATGCCGAGGAGCGCCGTCCCCGCGTCCTTGACGATGGTGCGCACGTCGGCGAAGTCGAGGTTGATGAGCCCGGGCACCGTGATGAGGTCGGTGACGCCTTGGACGCCCTGGCGCAGGATGTCGTCGGCGTGCTGGAACGCCTCGACGACGCTCGCGTTGCGCTCCACGACGTCGAGCAGCCGGTCGTTGGGTATGGAGATGACGGTGTCGGCGACCTCGCGCAGGGCGTCGATGCCTTCCAGCGCCTGGCGCTGGCGGCGGTTGCCCTCGAACCCGAACGGCCTGGTGACGATGGCGATGGTGACGGCGCCGAGCTCGCGCGCGATCTGCGCGACGACGGGGGCGCCGCCGGTGCCGGTGCCGCCGCCCTCGCCGGCCGTGACGAACACGAGGTCGGCGCCGCGCAGCGCCGCCTTGAGCTGGTCGCGGCTGACCTCCATGGCCTCCCGGCCGACCTCGGGGTTGGCGCCTCCACCCAGACCGTGCGTGATCTCCTGGCCGATGTGGATCTTGACGTCCGCGTCGCACACGTCGAGCTGCTGCACGTCGGTGTTGACGGCGATGAACTCGACGCCCTTGACGCCCGAGTCGACCATCCGGTTGACGGCGTTGGTGCCGGCTCCGCCGATGCCGACCACCTTGATGGTGGTCACGTAGGGGCGGCCCTTGACTGGAGCGTCCGCGCCCGTGGGGTCGGCGATACCGCCGCCGCTGTCGGTGCGCCGGAAGAGCTCGCTCAGTCCATCCTTCATGCTAGGACGATCTGCCATTCAGCACCTCCCGCGCGAGGGCGCGGTACGATTCAGCCCCCCTGCCTCGTGGATCGTACTTCAGCACCGAGGCTCCGGTCACGGGCGCCTCGGCGAACTTGATCGTCTTGCGCACCACGGTGTCGAAGACGAGGTCGCCGAAGTTCTCGCGCAGGACCTCGATCGACTCCTTGCCGTGCAGCGTGCGGGCGTCGAACAGCGTCGGCAGGATGCCCTTGATGCGCACGTCCGGGTTGAGGTTCTCGCGGATCATCTCCAGCGTCTTCTCGAGCTGCAGGAGGCCGCGCAGCGAGAGGTACTCGCACTGCACCGGCACGATCACGCTCTCGGAGGCCGTGAGCGCGTTGATGGTGAGCAGCCCGAGCGAGGGGGGCGTGTCGATGAGGATGTAGTCGTACCGGTCACGGACGGCGTCCAGCGCCCGCTGCAGGGCGCGCTCCCGGCCGATCATCGTCGCCAGCGCCATCTCGGCGCCGGCCAGGTCGATGGTGGACGCGGCGACGTCCAGCTCGCGCTCGTAGATGATGTCCTCGATGGGCGTGCGGTGCACGAGGACGTCGTACATGCTCTTCTCGAGCCCTTCGGTGTCGATGCCCTGACTCATGGTCAGGTTGCCCTGCGGGTCCATGTCGACGGCGAGCACGCGCAGGTCGTGCTCGCGGAGGGCCGCGCCGAGGTTCACCGTCGAGGTGGTCTTGGCCACCCCACCCTTCTGATTGGCGAACGCGATGACATGCGCCATGTGAGCGTTACCCCTGTGTCGAGTCCACGTCAGAACGCAGTTCGGGCCGCAGGCAAGAATCCCTGCATGCGACGGGCCCCGCAGCGTCTGCGGGGCCCGTCGTCACACGCTGCGTCCTGACCGCTGCCGAGGCCGCCGACGTCACGCCTTGGGAGCCTCCGGGGTGTCGGGGGCGTCGGGCGTCTCGTCGGCGACGTCATCCACGGTGTCGTCGGCGACGTCGGCCTCCTCGATGACCTCTTCCTCGTCGACGACGACGTCCTCGTCGGCCTCCTCGATGACCTCGTCGTCGGCCGCCTCGATGTACTCGTCCTCGTCGTCCTCGTCGTACTCGTCGATGCTGGTGATGGACGAGATGGCGCGCTTGAGGTACCGCACCCTGGTGCGCTTCGCGATCTCGAGCTCGACCCACTCGTCGCCGATGGCGCTGACCGTGCCGTACATGCCGCCGATGGTGACCACTTCGTCGCCCTTCTTGAGCATGCTGATCATCTCGGAGTGCTGCTGACGCTGGCGGCGCTGCGGCCGGATCGCGAGGAAGTAGAAGATCCCGAAGAAGACGACAATCCAGATGATGATCGTGAACGACACGGACTCAACCTCCTGCGGAGTCACGCCCCGCGACTGCGTTGGCGAATTCTGCAAAACGCCCGGCGCGGATGGCGCGGCGGGCGTCTCCGGTCAATCTTAGCAGAACGCGCAGGTTGTGCAGACTCAGGAGCTGCGCGGCCAGCATCTCCTTCTGCGTCACGAGATGGCGAAGATACGAGCGCGTGAACGTGCGGCACGTGTAGCAGTCGCAGCCCTGCTCGAGCGGCGCCAGGTCGGCGGCGAAGCGGGCGTTGCGCAGGTTCAGCCGCCCGCCGCCGCGCAGGAGCGCCGTGCCGGTGCGCGCCGTGCGCGTCGGCAGCACGCAGTCGAACACGTCGACGCCGCGGGCGATGACGTCGATGATGCCCACGGGGTCGCCGATGCCCATGAAGTAGCGCAGCCGGTCCGCCGGCAGCAGCTCGTCCATGAGCTCGACGGTGGCGAGCATCTCGTCGCCGCGCTCGCCGACGCTGAGGCCGCCGACGGCGTAGGCGTCGAAGCCGACGCCCATGATCTCGGCGGCCGACCGCCGCCGCAGCTCCTCGTCCGTCCCGCCCTGCACGATCCCCACGAGGAGCTGGTCGCGGCGCCGCTGCGCCGCCTTGCAGGCCGCCGCCCAGCGCGTGGTGCGCTCCACCGCGGCCTCGAGCTCCACCCGCGGCAGCGTCCCCGGCGCGCACTGGTCGAAGGCCATGACGACGTCGGCGCCGAGGTCCTCCTGCACGCGCATCGCCAGCTCGGGCGTGAACACGTGGCGCGAACCGTCGTAGACCGAACTGAACTCCACCCCGTCCTCGCGGAGGAGGCGCGTCCCCTCCAGGCTGAACACCTGGAAGCCGCCCGAGTCCGTGAGCATGGGTCCGTCCCACCGCATGAAGCCGTGCAGGCCGCCGTGCGCGGCGACGATCGCCGTGCCGGGGCGCAGGTACAGGTGGTAGGTGTTGCCGAGCACGATCCGCGCGCCGAGCTCGCGCAGCTCGCGAGGCTCCACGGCCTTGACCGTCGCCTTGGTGCCCACCGGCATGAAGCAGGGCGTCTCCACCACCCCGTGCGGCGTGGTGAGGCGCCCGGCGCGAGCCGCTCCGTCGCGCGCCTCGACGGCGAACGCGAAGCCCTCCGCCCGCATCGCCGCCGTCGCGGCCTCGCCGGCGGGCGTCGCCCCGCGCTCGTGGCCCGCTGTGCGGTCGCGGCTCAAAGCGCCAGCATCGCGTCGCCGAAGCTGTAGAAGCGGTAGCGCTGCTCGACGGCGTGGCGGTAGATGGCCCGCGTCTCGTCCACGCCGCAGAACGCCATGACCAGGGCCAGGAGGCTCGTGCGTGGCAGGTGGAAGTTGGTGACCAGCCCGTCGACCATGCGGAACCTGAACCCGGGGCGGATGAAGAGGCGGGTGGCGCCGCGCAGCGGCCCGCCCGGGGAGTCCGGCTGCGCCTCGAGCGCCAGGTGCTCGACGACGCGCAGCGACGTCGTGCCGACGGCGACGATGCGGCGGCCGTCCCGGCGCGCCTCGAGCAGGCGCGCCCACACGGCCGCCTCCACCTCGAACGACTCGGCGTGCAGGGTGGCGGTGTGGAGCGCCGCAGCCTGCAGCGGTTTGAAGGTCCCGAGGCCGACGTGCAGGGTCACGTGCTCCACGGCGACGTCCGCCGCCGCCAGCGCCGCGTCCAGCGCCGGGGTGAAGTGCAGGCCGGCCGTCGGCGCCGCCGCCGAGCCCAGGCTGCGGGCGTAGGTCGTCTGGTACCGCTCCGGATCGTCGAGCGGCGCGGTGATGTACGGCGGCAGCGGCGTCACCCCGGCCTCGTCGAGCAGCGCGAGCACCGGCGCACGGCCGAGGTTCTCCACGACCCAGCGGCCGTCCCCGATGGGCTCGATGCAGCGCAGCGGCCACTCCGGCCCGAAGACCTCGCTCTCCAGGACCTCCTCCGGCCGCGGCCTCCCACGCAGCAGCGCCTCCCAGCGCTCGCTCGCGTCGCCCGGGCGCGTGAGCGCGCTGAGGAACAGCACCTCGATGCGCCCTCCGGTGGCGCGGTGGAAGTAGCTGCGCGCGGGGAACACGCGCGTGTCGTTGCGGACGAGCACGTCGCCGGCGCGGAGCAGCGACGGCAACTCGCTGAAGGTGCGGTCCTCGAGCGCGCCGCCGGCGCGCCGCGCGACCAGCAGTCTCGAGGCGTCGCGCGGCTCCGCCGGCGTCTGCGCGATCAGCTCCTCGGGCAGGACGTAGTCGAGGTCGCCCAGGGTGACGCCCGCGCCGGCGCGGCTCACGCCGGCCTCCGCGCGCGGCGCTCCCGGCGGGCGTGCCACGCCTCCCACTTGCTCGCGGCGCAGCCGCAGTACGGCTGGCGGTACAGCTCGAGCTGCCGGCTCTCGGCGTAGCTCTCACGGAAGCGCGCGCGGGCGTCAAGGTACACGAAGTCGACCCCGTGCGCGCGGGCGGCCCGCTCCCCGGCGGCGATGATGAGGTCGTGCCGCTGGTACGGGCTGACCGTGAGCGTCGTCGAGAAGCGCGTGAAGCCGAGCGCACGGGCGGCTTTGCCCGCCGCGCCGAGGCGAAGCCCCAGGCAGGCCGCGCAGCGTGCGTCCGGCGCGGCGTCCGCGAGCCCGTCGCGCCACGCGCGCCACCCCGGGGCCTCCTCCCCGCCCTCCGGGACGATCAGCTCGAGGCCGGCCGCCCGGCCGTACCGCCGCATGCTCTCCCGCCGGCGCTCGAGCTCGGCGCCCGGCTGGATGTTCGGATTCTCGAACCAGCCCACGGGCTCGACGCCGCGCTCCCGCCACGCGGGCACGGCGACGGTGGAGCACGGGCCACAGCAGGTGTGCAGGAGCAGGCCGGTCATCGGGCGAGTATAGTGTGAGGTGCACCTCCGGCGCCCCCCACGTTAGCCCGCCTGCGGCGGCTGATCGGTGAACCTGCGGCGCACCGCCAGGCGATCCGCCTTACGGAGATCAACGGCGCGAGGCTCCGGCGCGGCGGCCGGCGCGGCTCACAGGTCGTCGAAGAGCGTCTCGCCGCGGGCGGGCGGCTTGAGCCCGCAGTGGAGGAAGCCGCTGCGCGTGAGCACGCGGCCGCGCGGCGTGCGCTTGAGGAAGCCCTGCATGATCAGGTACGGCTCGTAGACGTCCATGACGGTGTCGGCCTCCTCGCCGAGCGCCACGGCGAGCGTGTCCAGGCCGACCGGGCCGCCGTCGAACTTCTCGGCGATGATCTTGAGGATGTCGCGGTCGAGCTTGTCGAGACCCTCGCCGTCCACCTGGAAAAGCTCGAGGGCCGCGAGGCAGATGTCGTGGTCGATGACGCCGTCGTGACGGACCTGCGCGAAGTCGCGAACGCGGCGCAGGAGCCGGTTGGCCACGCGCGGTGTGCCGCGCGAGCGCCCCGCGATCTCGAGCGCGGAGTCCCCGTCGATCTCGACCGCGAGGATGCCGGCGGAGCGGCGCACGATCGCCGCCAGCTCCTCGATCTCGTAGTACTCCAGCCGTTGCCAGACGCCGAAGCGGTCGCGCAGCGGGGTCGTCAGCAGGCCCGTCCGCGTGGTCGCGCCGATGAGCGTGAACGGCTGCACCTGCATGCGGATGCTGCGCGCCGCCGGCCCCTCCCCGATCATGATGTCGATCTCGTAGTCCTCCATCGCCGGGTAGAGGACCTCCTCGACGGCGGCGTTGAGGCGGTGGATCTCGTCGACGAAGAGGACATCGCCCTCCTGGAGGTTGGTGAGCAGGCCGGCGACGTCGACCTTGCGCTCGAGCGCCGGACCGGAGGTGGTGTGCATGCCCACGCCGAGCTCCTGGGCGATGATGCCGGCCAGCGTCGTCTTGCCGAGCCCGGGCGGCCCGGCGATGAGCACGTGGTCGAGCGTGTCGCCGCGCTGCTTGGCGGCCTCGACGAAGATCTCGAGCTGCTCCTTGGCCACGCGCTGGCCGACGAAGTCGGCGAACCGGCGCGGCCTGAGGCTGAGCTCGAGGTCCTGGTCGTCGGGGCGCTCGTTGGGGTCGCCGATGCGGTCCTGCGGCTTCTTCGGCATCACTCACCCGCCCCGCGCGTCAGGGCGAACTTGACGAGCTCCTCGAGCGGCGCGTCTGCGGGGGCGCCGCGCAGAGCCTCCTCAGCCTCACGAAGGGTGAGGCCGAGGTTCTGGAGCGCGGAGCGCGCCTCGATGAAGTGGTCCGCGGGGACGCCGGCGCCCGCCTCGCCGGCCGCGCCGGCGCCGACCGGCGGCAGCTCCCCCACCTTGTCCCTGAGCTCGACCACGAGCCGCTGCGCGAGCTTCTTGCCGATGCCGGGGATGCTCTCGAACTTCTTGACGTCGTCGCGAGCCACCGCCAGCTCGAGCTCGGCCACTGGGTACCCGGAGAGCACCGCGAGGGCGACCTTGGGCCCGACCCCGCTGACCGCCGTGAGCCAGAGGAAGAAGGTGCGCTCGCCGAGGTCGCGGAACCCGAACAGCTGCAGCGCGTCCTCGCGCACGTTGAGGTACGTCAGCAGGCCGACCTCCTCGCCCACGTGCGGGACGAGACTGCCGAGGGTGCGGCCCGAAGCGAGGACCTCGAGGCCCAGGCCGCCCACCTCGATCACCGCCCGCTCGCCGTCGACCAGCGCGAGCCGGCCTCGGACCGAGGCGATCATCTGGCGTCTCCGAGCCGGCCGCGCAGCGCCTTGGCCCCGCGCGGCGCCGACGCGGCGCGGGCGGCGCGGAAGCCGTCGCTGTTGTGGTGCGTGTGGCAGATGGCCACGGCGAGCGCGTCGGCCGCGTGGTCCGGCTGGGGGATGCGCGGCAGGCAGAGGATGGTCTTGGTCATCTCCTGCACCTGGATCTTGCTGGCGCGCCCGTAGCCGGTCACCGCCATCTTGATCTGCAGCGGCGAGTACTCGCAGGGCGCCTCTTCCACCTCGGACGCGGCCAGGATGAGCACGCCCTTGGCCTGGCCGACCGCCAGCGCCGTCTTCACGTTGACGTTCACGAACAGCTCCTCGAGCACCACGATGTCGGGGCAGAAGCGCTTGATGAGCCCGCGCGCCTGGTCGTAGATCTGGCGCAGGCGCACGTGCGTCGGATCCTTGGCCGACGTGACGATGCAGCCGTGACCGAGCGAGTGCAGGCGGTTGCCCTCCTGCTCGATGACGCCCCAGCCGGTGCTCGCGGTGCCCGGGTCGAAGCCCAGGACGATCATCCGTCAATGAGCGGTGCAGCCTCGGCGCCCCGCTCGATAGTCCCGACTGCGTCCACTACTGGGCGGTGCGTCTTCGATGCCCCGCTCGATGCTCCAACTACGTCGGTCATTCCGCCAGGGCCTCGAGGACGTCCTCGGGGATGTCGAAGTTGGCGTAGACCTCCTGGACGTCGTCGCTGTCTTCGAGCGCGTCCATGATCTTCATGGTCTTGCGGGCGTCGTTCTCCTCGAGCTTGACCGTGTTCTTGGGGATCATGGTGAGGTCCGCATTGAGGATCTCGATGCCGGCCGCGAGGATGGCGTCGCGCACGGCGGCGAAGTCGGACGGCTCGGTGAGCACCTGGAACTCGTCGCCGTCCTGCAGGACGTCCTCGGCGCCGGCGTCGATGGCCGCCGCCATGATGTCGTCCTCCGCGAAGCGGGAGCCGTCGATCGTGATCGAGCCGCGACGTTCGAACCCCCACGCCACGGCACCCGGCTGCGCCAGCTGGCCGCCGTGCTTGCTGAAGATGTTGCGCACCTCGGCGGCCGAGCGGTTCTTGTTGTCGGTGAGGACCTCGACGATCATGGCCACGCCGGCGGGGCCGTAGCCCTCGTAGACGATGCTCTCGTACTGCTCGCCCTCCGCCCCGCCGCCGCCCCGCTGGATGGCGCGCTCGATGTTGTCCTTGGGCATGGACTCGGCCTTGGCCTTCTCGATGGCGTTGGCCAGGGCCATGTTCATGCTGGCGTCCGTGCCCCCCTCCCGGGCGGCCACGGTGATGGCGCGGGAGAGCTTGCTGAACAGTTTGCCCCGCCTGGCGTCGGTCTTGCCCTTCTTGTGCTTGATGGTCGCCCACTTGGAGTGCCCGGACACGGTGGCACCACCTCCCTTGTCAGCGGTGGCCGGCCGCGGCGGCGGCCCGGCCGGGCTCGCCGGCGGAGCAGTCGGCCGAGGCGCCCACGGGCGCGGCCTCCCCCTGCCGGCGGCGGATCAGTGTGATGAACAGCTCGTGCAGACGGGTGTCGTCGGTGAGCTCCGGATGGAACGCGGTGACGAGGACGCCGCCCTCACGGGCGGCGACGATGCGGCCCCGGCAGGTGGCGAGGACGTCGACGCCGGGACCGGCGCTCTCGATCCAGGGCGCGCGGATGAACACCGCGTGGACGGGGGCCGGTCCGAGGCCGGCCACCTCGAGGTCGGCCTCGAAGCTGCGTACCTGCCGGCCGAAGGCGTTGCGGCGCGCGACGATGTCCATGAGGCCCAGCGTGGGCGGCGCGCCCTCGACCGTCTCCCGCGCCGCCGTGATGAGCCCGGCGCAGGTGCCGTAGACGACGCCTCCCCCGGCGGCGAACGCCTTGATTGGTCCCGCCAGCCCGTACGCGTCCATGAGCTTGTGGATGGTCGTGCTCTCGCCACCGGGGATGACCAGGCCGTCCAGCCCGGCGAGATCCCGG
>JBLMXT010000226.1:0-2796 GCA_050257915.1 Deltaproteobacteria bacterium | reverse complement strand
CTTTCACCATCGCGGCGTAAAAGGAGTGGTCGGCGAGCAGGTGCCGCATGAACGGATTGGCTTCGACGGCGCTGAGACTGAGAGAGACCTGTGTCAGTGCCAGGTCGACCAGGCTCAGCAGGTTGCCCAGGATCAGTAGCAGCATCAGGGTCGATGGATGGTCACGAAGGTGGATGAGGGTTGCGTCCAGTTCCATCGCGAGTCGGGAACGCCGCCGAATACGCCGGTCGAAGCCGCTGCGGCGCTCACGGATCACGAGCAATCCTCTGACGCGACGCCTCTCCGGCCCGCGAAGTACCCGCACCGCGTCCACCCGTTACTCCCTCCCCGCGCCCTTTCGCCGAACAGAAGTACATCGGTGGGGAGACCATCGTCAACAAAGTGCCGGAACCTGAACAGACAACGGAGCAGCGCATCAAACGCCCAGAGCGGTCACGGATGGAAGCGACGAACGCAGCAGGCCGCGGCGGCGAAGCGGGCCGCGGCCTCCGGTCTCAGCCGCGCAGCGCCGGGAAGAGGATGACGTCGCGGATGCTGGGCGCGCCGGTGAGGACCATGACCAGGCGGTCGATGCCCATGCCGAGGCCGCCGGTGGGCGGCATGCCGTGCTCCATGGCCTCGAGGAAGTCCTCGTCGAGGCGGTGCGCGGTCTCGTCGCCGTCGGCGAGGTCCTGCATCTGCTGCATGAAGCGCTCGCGCTGGTCGTCGGGGTCGTTGAGCTCGCTGAACGCGTTGCTCAGCTCCATGCCGGCGATGAAGCCCTCGAACCGCTCGACGAAGCGCGGGTCGTGCGGCGTCTTCTTGGCGAACGGGCTGGTCTCGAGCGGGTGCTCGGTGATGAACACGGGCTGGATAAGCTTGGGCTCGACGCACTCGCTGAACAGCTCGTCGACCTGGGCGCCCCAGGCGGGGGCGAGCGGCACGACGTCCTCGAGCCCCTTCTCGCGGATCTTGGCCTGCAGGTCGGCGACCGTGCGCGCGTCGTCGGCGCCGATGTCGATGCCGGTCTCGTTCTCGATGGCCTTGCGCATCGTGAGGCGCGGCCACGGCGGCGTCAGGTCGATGTCGTGGTCGCGGAACGTGACCGTGAGGCCGCCGACGGCGCGAGCCGCCTCGGCGGTCATCTCCTCCACCATCGTCATGACGTGGTTGTAGTCGACGTACGCCTCGTAGGTCTCGAGCATGGTGAACTCGGGGTTGTGCTTGAAGCTCACGCCCTCGTTGCGGAAGTCCTTGCCGATCTCGTACACCCTGTCGATGCCGCCGATGATGCAGCGCTTCAGGTAGAGCTCGGTGGCGATGCGCAGGTAGAGGTCCCGCTCCAGTTCGTTGTGGTGCGTGACGAACGGGCGCGCCAGGGCGCCGCCGTAGAGCGGCTGGAGGACGGGGGTCTCGACCTCGACGAAACCGCGCTCGTCCAGGAACCTGCGGATGGCGGCGATGATGCGCGCGCGCTTGATGAACACCTCGCGCGAGTCGTCGTTGGCGGCGAGGTCCAGGTACCTCTTGCGGTAGCGCGTCTCGACGCTGGTGAGCCCGTGGTACTTCTCCGGCATGCCGCGCAGCGACTTGCTGAGGAGCTGCCAGGAGGTGATGCGCAGGCTGAGCTCGCCACGCCTCGTGCGCATCATGGTGCCCTCGGCGCCGACGAAGTCGCCGAGGTCGACGTGCTCGAGCGCGCGGTAGCGCTCCTCGCCGAGGGCGTCGACCTGGCAGAAAAGCTGGAGCTCGCCGCTCATGTCCTTGACGACGACGAAAGTCAGCTTGCCGTGCACGCGGCGCGCGACGACGCGGCCGGCGACCCGGCGCACGTCCGGTGAGTCCTGCCCGGGCTCGAGCGCCTCGTAGGCGGCCTGCAGCCGCCCGATCTCGTCGCGCGGCTGGTACCGCGTGGGGTAGGCGGCGCCGGTGCCGCGCCAGGCGGTGAGCTTGTCACGCCGCTCGGCGAGGGCGTCGCCGTGGTCGGCGTGCTGCTCGTCCACGGCGCGGTCCGTCAGGCTTTCTCGATGGCCAGGACCTTGAACTTCTTGGAGCCCTGCGGGACGCTCACCGTCACCTTGTCGCCGGGCTTGTGGCCCATGATCGCACTCCCCACCGGGGACTCGTTGGACAGCTTGTGCGCGCCCGGATCGGCCTCGGCCGAACCGACGATGGCGTACTGCACGACGTCCCCGCGCTGCATGTCCTGCAGGGTGACCTTGGTGCCCACGCCGACCTTGTCGGTGGTGATGGAGTCGGAGTCGATGACGATGGCGCTGCGCAGGCGCTCCTCGAGCGCGTAGATGCGGGCCTCGAGCATCGCCTGCTCGTTCTTGGCGTCGTCGTACTCCGAGTTCTCCGAGATGTCGCCGAAGTCGCGGGAGGCCCGGATACGCTCGGCGACCTCGTCGCGCTTGACGGACGAGAGGTACTCGATCTCCTCCTTGAGGCGCTGGAAGCCCTCGGGGGTGAGGATGATCTCGCGGTCGACCACTGATTCCTCCTCTTCAACGCGGCAACGCGGCCCCGTTCGGAGCCGCGTGCCGAAGTGGCGAGCAAGTATAGGGCATGCCCGGTCTTTGCGCAAACGCGGCGCGGGCGCCTCCGCCGCGAGCCTGAGCGGCGTTGCGACGACGGCTCCCGGCGGTGCCCTCAGAGGCCGAGCAGCGTGCGCAGCCCGGCCTCGTCCCGCGCCTGCATGAGCTGAAGCGAGAGAGCCTTGTCGAGGGCGCCGTGGCGGCGGAACTTCGGCCAGAACTGACGCAGGTGGCCGACGGCGCGGCCGCCGAGCTCCTCGAAGAGGTCCACCGCGAAGCG
>JBLMXT010000225.1:0-3190 GCA_050257915.1 Deltaproteobacteria bacterium | reverse complement strand
ACGGCGCGGACCGCGGCGGGCCACGCGGAAGAAGAGTCCTGGATCCTCGGCCTGCAGACGCTCATCGCCGCCGACCAGGGACGCTGGGACGACGCCGTCGAGCTCGACCGTAAGATCCGCGAGAAGACGGCACAGCCCGAGAACCTGCCGCCGATCCTCGCGCACGCGCTCGTCCTGGCTCATCGCGACGATCCCGATTTGGTCGCCTACCTGGACAAGGCGGAGCGCGACGCGCGCGAGTCCTTCTCACCCACCGAGTGGCGGATGATCCTTGCCGCCACCGTCTTCGCCGGGATCGCGCTGCGGCGCGACGACCTGGCGACCGCAGAACGCTGGACCGCGGAGGCGGAGGGGATCCTCAGGCGCTATCCGGACGCGGGAATATTGCGGGGCCGCACGAAGCAACTCCGCCAGGCGCTCGAGGAGCGCCGCATGGCGGAGCCGTTCACCGCCGCGGAGCGCCGCGTCCTCGACCTGCTGCCGACCCACCTGACCTCGGCACAGATGGCCACCCGCCTCTTCCTGACCAGGAACACGGTCAAGTCGCACACGAGCCACATCTACCGCAAGCTCGGTGTCACGTCGCGCACGGACGCAGTCGAGACGGCGCGCCGGCTCGGGCTGCTCTGACCAGAGCCACGCCCGCCGCACGGCTCCGCCCCGCCAGACTTCACACCTTTGGGGTGACGACCGCAGCCAAGCCCCCTGCCACGATGCCCGCGACAGCATCGCGACCGAAGGGGGACACATGAGACGCTTCGTCACCATCCTGATCCTTGCGGCGCTCGCGCTCGCGCTGCTCGCGGGGGCCGCCGCGGCCAGCCCCGGCCGCGCCTGCGCGCCGGCGCCGACGACGATCGCCACCTTCTCACCGGGCGACTGGGGTGCGTTCGCCGAGGGCATGGCCGCGGACAGTCACGGCAACCTGTATGTCTCGCTGACCGTCTGGGGCTACTACGACGAGGAGATCGCCGAGTCGAACTTCGGTGAGGTGTGGAAGGTGGTGGCCGGTCATGATCCGGTCCGCCTGGCCCGGGTGGACCTCTCGCCCTACGGGATGCTGCTCGGCGTCGCCGTCGACCGCTGCGATCGCGTGTACGTCGCCGCCTACGACATGGCGTCGGGACTCACCCCCAACGGCGTCTATCGCCTGCGGGGTGACGGGAGCCTGGCGCAGGTCGTGGCGCTCCCGGAAGGCGCGTGGCCCAACGGCATGACGTTCCACGACGGGCGGCTCTACATCACGGACACGGCACTCGGCGCGGTGTGGCGGGTGCGCCTCGGGTGCGGCGTCGCTTCGCCGGCCGCGCCGTGGCTGCAGGACGACCTGCTGGCTCCGGGTGATCCCACCCAGGACGAGAGCGTGCATGGGCTCGGCGCGGACGGCCTCGCCTTCCGCGGCGACGACCTGTTCGTCGGCGTTTACGACTTCGGTCGCATCGTGCGCGTCCACGTCCGCGACAACGGTTCGCCGGGCCGGCCCACCACCGTCTGCGAGCGTCCCGAGCTCCGGACGGCCGACGGCATGGCCTTCGACCTCGCCGGCGGTCTGTGGATCACGACCAACGGTGGCACCACCGGCGCGAGCCCCAGCGGTGCGCTGTACCGTCTTGCGCCCGGCGGCCGGCTCACCACGGTCGCCAACGATCCCGGCTGGCTGAACTACCCGACGACGCCGGTCTTCGGCAGGTCCCCATCCGCCCGGTGCACGCTGTTCGTCGAGAACGGCGCCTACTACGACTGGGCGGACGGAACGTCGCCGGACATCCAGGCCTTGCGCGTCGGCATCCCCGGCCTGCCGCTGTGGTGACGCGGCCGGGCGACGTGAAGGAGGGGTGATGGAACTCAGCGACTGCACCAGCTTCGCGACCGAGCATCCGATCTGCTTCCTCGCCAGCGAGGAAGACGGGCGACCGCGGGTCCGGCCTCTGCTCCTGTGGTTCGCCGACGAGCGCGGGTTCTACTTCATGACCATGAACCCGAAGGAGCTCTCGGAGCAGCTCCACCGGGACCCGCGCGTGGAGGTCTGCTTCTACAACGGCGCAGGCGAGCTGCCAGACGCCAGGTCGATGCGCGTGACCGGCGCCGTCGAGTTCCTCGACGACGCCGAGCTCGTGCACCAGGTGAGCGAGGAGCGGGCGGCGCTCGAAGGGCTCATCGGCCGCCCGTTGGAACCGATCACGGAGGTGTTCCGCCTCGCCTCCGGCGAGGCGCGCTTCTGGACCCTGAACGACATCCTGAAGGAGCGGGAGGTCGAGACGGTCCGCTTCTGAGGCCGGAAGAACACGGTGGCCGCCGTCGCGCCTGCCGCCCCACTTCTCCGACGGGTGAACCCTGCCGCCGCGGGTATGCTCCCGCCCGAGATCTCTCCCCGGGGGAAGGAGCGTGCCGACTCGACGACCTGCGCGCCATCCTCAAGTTCGTCGCCGACAACGCGGCCGATATCGGCACCACCTACGGCAACGTCTCCGCCGCCTCCGTCGGCGCCATCCAGCGCTCGCTGCTCACGCTGGAGGAGCAGGGCGGGCAGAAGTTCTTCGGCGAGCCCGCCCTCGACCTCTTCGACTTCATCCAGACCGACGCCCAGGGCCGCGGCTACGTCAACATCCTCGCCGCAGACAAGCTCATGATGGCGCCCAAGGTCTACTCCACCCTGCTGCTCTGGCTGCTCAGCGAGCTCTTCGAGCGGCTGCCCGAGGCGGGCGACCTGCCCAAGCCCAAGCTCGTCTTCTTCTTCGACGAGGCGCACCTGCTGTTCACCGACGCGCCCCCGGCGCTGCTCACCAAGATCGAGCAGGTGGTGCGCCTGATCCGCAGCAAGGGCGTCGGCGTGTACTTCGTCACCCAGAACCCGATCGACATCCCCGACACCGTGCTGGGCCAGCTGGGCAACAAGGTGCAGCACGCGCTGCGCGCCTTCACGCCCCGCGAGCAGAAGGCCGTCAAGGCGATGGCCGAGACGTTCCGCCCCAACCCCGACCTGGACGTCGAGGCGGCGGTCACCGACCTCGGCGTGGGCGAGGCGCTGCTCTCACTGCTCGAGGAGGACGGCAGCCCGTCGATGGTGCAGCGCGCCCTCATCGTGCCGCCGCACGGCCACATCGGCGCCATCTCGGCCGAGCAGCGGCAGCAGGTCGTGGCCGCCTCCCTGGTCGCCGGCCACTACGAGCAGGTCATCGACCGCGAGTCG
>JBLMXT010000224.1:0-7461 GCA_050257915.1 Deltaproteobacteria bacterium | reverse complement strand
AGGCGCATGCCCCGGGTCATCTGCATGCGGCCCACCAGATCTCCGGCGGTCCGCATCCCACCCATGCCCGAGGCCAGCGCGTGCGTGCACGCCATGCCCAGAGGGTCACCCACGCCCACCTACAACCCGTCGCACCCCAGGATGTCCACCAGCGCGCGGGAGACGCGGGAGACGGCGTCCGCGGGGGGGTACGGGCTCATCGGCACGCCGCCGACGCCCATGCCCACGTTGGGGTGCACGGGGATCTCGGCGACGTCCATGCAGGGCTTGATGATCGTGCACGCCCGGGCGACGTTCCAGGCGATCGACTTCGTGGTGTTGACGTTGACGGCCGGCCCGAAGATGGTGGCGCCGGCCGCCTGCGCGACCTCGAGCTGCGCCTTGGGCCACATCCCGGCGAGCCGTTTGCCCTTGTAGGTGAGCTCGCCGTGCATGCCGAGCACGCATTCGCTCGCCATGCCCAGCTCGATGCCGATGTCCGGGTGGCGATCCTTGATGGTCTCGACCGCTGTGAGGGTCGCGAGGAAGTCGCCGTCGCCGGCGGCAGCCGCAGTGTCGAAGTCCATGCCGTCCGTGCCGGCCTCCCACATGCCCTCGGCGACGAAGACCATGTCGCTCACCGCATGGTCGATGGCCGCCACCTGCGCGTCCCGGGCCTCGGCGATGCGGCCCTGCGGCATCAGCTCAGACCAGTTGGGGATGGGTCCGTCCGGCATGGAGTAGCGGCCCAGGTCCGGCATGGCGCCGTACTGCAGGGGCGCGATGACATTGAGCTGGGCGTTCTTCATCGCCTGCGTCTCGTAGCTGAGGATGGTCTTGATCGCCTTGTACGAGTAGTCGATGGCGAACAGCTCGAGCATGTCGGCGCCGCGGTGGCTCTGATAGCTGTACAGCTCATCGACGCGCGTGCCGGAGTCGAGGTTGCCGGAGCCGTCGAAGCTGAGGCAGACCTCGTCGCCCATGTCGACGGCGCTGAACTTGGACTCGCTCACGAAGATGTCGAGCAGGTGGTCGATCTCCGCCGTGGAGAGGGGAGCGGCCTTGGCGCGGCGGGCGCCGAGCTCCGTGCCTTCGAGGAGGTCCTCGCGGATCTCCGACGGCGTCATCTCGACGAGCCCGCCGTCGCCGAG
The DNA here is from genome assembly GCA_050257915.1 of Deltaproteobacteria bacterium. Taxonomy (GTDB): domain Bacteria; phylum Actinomycetota; class Thermoleophilia; order UBA2241; family UBA2241; genus CAIXSE01. The sequence continues at coordinate 6,331 of JBLMXT010000224.1, read as the reverse complement.
CCGTGTGCGTACCGGTCTCTCCACTCCAGACCCCCCGATGGCCGTCCTGTCGGATTAGTTAGTTACATAACTAACCATGCGGTACACTACCAGACGGGATCGAGGTGTTCAATGCTGCCCGCGCACGCGCCGGTCTGGTGCGCGGAGGGCCGAATCGGATAGGGTGCGCAGCGAAAACCGCACCACGGCGAAAGGGGTGACGGCGTTGACGAGGTACGAGCTGCCGTTCAGCGATCCCACGCCGGACCTCGCCCCGACCGCAGCCCGGATCCTCGAGGCCGCGAAGCGCGTCCTCTCGCGCGACGGCTTTCGCGGTCTCACGTTCGAGACCATCGCCGGAGAGGCGGGGGAGAACCCGGCCCTCATCCGCTACCACTTCGGCAGCAAGGCGGGGCTGCTGGCGGCGCTCGTGGACTCGGTGCTGTACCAGGAGGCGGTGGAGCTCATCGAGCAGCTCACCGCCGTCCCGGCCGGCGAGGAGCGGCGCACGCAGCTTCTCGAGCTGCACGAGGGCCTGCCCGCGGAAACGGACGCCTACCGCAACTTCTTCGAACTCATCCCGCACTGCCTGCGCGACGACGAGCTGCAGCCGCACCTGCGCGGCCTGTTCGACTGGTATCGCAAGCTGGACGCCTGGGCGCTCAAAGACGCCGGCGACAAGGAACCGCCGGCCCACATCGCGCACATGGCACTGCTCACGGTGGCGATCGCCGACGGCATCGCGCTGCAGAAGCTCGCCGACCCGGACCTCGACTTCGAGCCGGCGTTCGCCCTCTGGCGCCGGCTCGTGCTCGGCTACGTCGAGACGGGAGGAGAGCCGGGGGCCGCACCCGCCGAGCCCGGCGGCGGCGAGAACGGCTGACCCCGGCTGCGGCGAGAGAGGCTGACCTCGCCGCCTGCGCCCGCCGCAGCGCCCGCCGCGGCTCGCGTCATTCAGCCGCCGAGCTCCGCGTCGGCGGCGGCGCAGATCCTCGCCAGCTCCGCCGCCTTGCCCTCGTCCAGCGGCTCCGGCACGTAGTGCTCGAGGATGTCGAGCCCGCGCTCGCGCGCGACCTCTACGGCGTCGCGCAGGTGCGCGCCGTCCGGGCCGATCTCCTGGCCGATGGAGCGCTCCACGGTCTGCTTCATGTGCCGGCGGGTGTGGGGCTGCCCCAGGAAGTGCCCGCCGGGACCCACCGCATCGATGACGTCGAGCGCAAGCTGCTCCTCGTCGAGCTCGAGGTCGCGAAAGGCGTTCGCCGCGCGCCGGTAGAGGTCGTCGTCGAGCATCAGGTGCTCGGGCGTGAAGAGCTGGTAGCGGTTCGTCAGGCCGATGGTCGTCATGAGCTCCGAGCCGACGACGCCGGCGAGCATCACCGTGTGCGCCGTCTCCGCCGCCGCCAGCCAGCTGCCGGGCAGGTCGTCGTCGGTGCCGGCGTACCCGGTCATCGCCGGCAGCCCGAAGTGGTGCGCGAGCTCGCCGGGCAGGAACAGGCCGCGGTGGTTGAGCGGCGCCGTGGTCAGCGCCGCCGTGCGTGGGTCGGCGTGCACCGGTAGCGGGAAGAGGATCACCGGCGCGCCGGGGTGGGCCAGCTGCACGCACACCGCGGCGCTGAGCAGCTCGGCGAAGCCCATCACGACGGCGCCGGCCTTGGTGGCGGGCGCCGTCGTCCCGTAGGTCGGCATGGTGACGAAACACACGGGGATGCCGGCCTCCGCGAACACGAGCGCCGCCTCGATGCCGTCCCTGTCGTTGACCAGCGGCTGCACGGTGCCGATGAGGTTGCTCATCGGGGGGCGGCGGCGCAGCTGCTCCGCCCCTCCCGCGACCACGGTCGCCATCTCCACGGCGAACCGGGCCTCGCGCTCGCCCTGGACCATGCCCTGCAGGTGCTTGGCGGTGTTGTTCCAGGCCGCGTCCAGCTCGTGCAGCGTGTGGGTGTCGCCCTTGTCGGCCGCGGCCACGGTGGGCCACCAGAACTGGACCGAGCCGAGGTAGTCGACCATGCGCGTGATGGCGGCGAGGTCGTCCTTGGTCGGCGGTCGGCGCACGCCGGTGCGCCAGTCGACGACCTCGGTGCCGCAGCCGTTGGTGGTGTTGTAGGTCTCGCCGCTCGCGAGGTCGAGGTCTAGCGTGCCGTCGCGCGATCCGAGCCAGAACGTCCGCGGGGCCTTGGCCAGCGCGGCCGTCACGAGGTCGGGCGCAAAGCGCACGACGCCCGACGCGCGATCCACCTGGGCGCCGTGCTCCGTCAGGATGTCGAGCGCCTTGGGTGAGCCGAAGCGCACGCCGGTGCGCTCCAGCACGCCGAGCACGGCGTCCCTGTACCGGTCCAGCTTCTCCTCATCGTAGAAGCGCACCGCGAAGTCCGAGCCGAGCGGCAGCAGCGGCTGGCGGCGGCTGAGATCGAGTTGCGGAGCCATCGGTCTCCTCTGTCGCGGCCCGGAGGCCGGCCTTGTGCTGTCAGACCAGTCCGGCGTGCGCCTTGAAGCGCTGCACCGAGTTGATCGGGATCTCGAGCACCTCCGCGATGCGGAACTTGGCCTCCATCGCGCCGGGATGATCGGCGTAGGTGAGGTCCTGCACCGGGATGCGGCCGAGGCCGAGGTCGCGACGGATGTCGTGCATCGTCACGGTGTCGCTGAGGTCGAGGACCGAGCAGCCGAGCTTGTCGGCGACGTACTGCTTGGCCTGCGGGAGGCGCAGGCCCCGGGTCATCTGCATGCGGGCCACCAGATCTCCGGCGGTCCGCATCCCGCCCATGCCCGAGGCGAGCGCGTGAGAGGAGGCCATCCCGAGGGGGTCTCCGATGCCGACCTACAAGCCGTCGAGCTTGAGGATGTCGACGAGCGCCCTGGAAGCGCGGGAGGTGGCGTCGCCGGGAGGGTACGGGGTCATGGGGACGCCGCCGACGCCCATCCCCGCGTTCATGTGCACGGGGATGGTGGCCTCGGCGGTCACCGGCTTCACCAGCGCGCAGGCGCGGGCGGTGTTCCACGCCAGCGACTTCGTGGTGTTGACGTTCACCGCCGGCCCGAAGATCGTGGCGCCGGCGGCGGTGCAGGCGCGGAGCTGGCCGAGCGGCCACTGGCCGGCCAGCCGCACGCCGTCGAACTCGAGCTGGCCGTGCATGCCCAGGACCAGCTCGGCCGCCTGGCCGATCTCGACACCGATGTCGGGGTACGTCTCGCGCAACCGGCGCGCCGTGCGCAGCGTGGCCAGCAGATCGGCGTCGCCGGAGGCGCCGGCGGTGTCGAAGTCGAGCCCGTCCGCGCCCGCCGCGATCATCGCCTCAGCCACGCACCACATGTCGCGCTCGGCGTGCTCCACCGCCTCTTCCTGCGCCGCCCGCGCCTCCGCGATCCTGCCGAGCGGCATCAGCTCCGACCAGTTGGGGCAGGGGCCGTCCGGCTGGGAGTAACGGCCCAGATCGGGCATGGCGCCGTAGTTCAGCGGGATGACGGTCTGCTGCTGGGCGTCCTTGAGCAGTTGTGTCTGGAACGAGAGGACGGTGCGGACGGCCTTGTACGAGTAGTCGTGGTGCCAGAGCTCGATCATGTCGGCCCCGTGGTGGTTCTGGTAGACGATCTGCTCGAGCACGGGGGCGCCGATGTCGGCGTTGCCCGACCCGTCGAAGCCGAGGATCACCTCGTCCCCGTAGTCGACGGCGCTGAACTTGGCCGGCGAGGTGAAGATGTCGAGCAGATGGTCGAGCTCTTCCTGCGTGAGCGGCTCGACCTTGGCCCGCTTGACCGCCGCCTCCGAGCCGGCGCTCAGGTCCGCCTCGATCTGTCCCCTGGTCAGCTCGACCAGCGAGCCGTCGCCAAGCCTCGTCGGGATGCGCTGCGCCATCGATCCTCCCGTCGTCCCCCGACCGCGGGGCGATCCTCGTCAGTTAGTCGTACAACTAACCGAAACATCCGTCGGACGATAGCGGCGCAGTCAGCGGGGTGTCAAGACGGCGCCCCGGAGGGCGCATGCGTGGCGGTATGTGCGTCCACAAGTGATGCCACCTGTGACGCCAGCGATGATGCCACCGGTGACGCCACTGCGGCTCGCACACGATGGCCTCCGGCATGTGTCGCCCGTTGCATCGCCGGGTGGGCGTGCGTAGCATCCGGGTGAAGGCAGGACGCGGCGGGGGAGTGGAGCGCCGCGCGACGGCAGGGGGCCACGTGGAATCTCGCATCGTGACGCGTCGGGGGGACGGCTCCGCCGTCGCGCTGACGCGCAGTGAGCTCAGGACCGAACTGGAGGAAGGCACGCGCGCGGCCGCCGCGCGGGCGCGCGCGCCGGAGCTGCGCGCGGAGGAGCTCGACCACCTCCTGGACATCTTCGCCAGCCGCGCCCGCTTCTCGGCCGTGGACATCGGCGACGAGGTCGTGCTCAGCTTCGACGGGAGCGGCACGCCGCAGCAGGGAAGCCGGATCGACGCGCTGGTGCAGTACGAGCAGTGCCTCGGCGCGGACACCTGCGAGCTCTACCACATCGACTACTCGTACAGGGCGGTCAAGACGATCGTCGGCGCCGAACAGCAGGCGATGAAGGAGGCGCAGGAGCGCGTCACCATCCCCGTGCACTACGGCGCCCAGCCGGACCTCGGCAGGTACTCGCGGCCGGACGGCCCCTGCGGCAACTGGTCGGAGCTCCTGCCGGCGATGCGCATCGACGAGGCGCGGGCGGCACAGGAGGAGGCGGTCGAGCTCGCCGTCGAGGACATGGTCCACGTCGCCGGCGCGATGGCGGAGGCCGGCGCCGACGGCGTCAACTTCGACACCGCCGGCGCCGCCGGCGACGCCGACCTGCTGGCGACGCTGCTCGCCGTGGAACGCCTGCGCGCGAGGTACCCGGCCCTGGGCATCATGGTCGGCATGGCCGGCGAGGTCGTGCTCGGCACGCACGGCGAGCTCACCTACCGGGGCACGCGGCTGGCCGGGCTCAAGCCGGACGGGCAGTGCCGCGTCGTCCAGGAGGCCGGCGCCACGGTCTTCGGGCCGGCCGTCAACGTCAACACCAGCCGCACCGTGGCCTGGAACGTGGCCCGCGCGCTCACGTTCATGAAGCCGTGCCTTGACGCCGCGCGCATCCCCGTCCACGCCAACGTGGGCATGGGCGTCGGCGGCGTGCCGATGTTCGCGTTCAGCCCCGTCGACGCCGTCTCGCGGTGCTCGCGCGCCTGCGTCGACATCCTCAAGGTCGACGGCTTGTAGGTGGGGTCGGGAGACAGCTTCGGCATGCCGGTCGCGCACGCCGTCGCCTCGGGGATGAACGGGCTGCGCGCCGCCGGAGACCTGGTGGCGCGCCTCGAGATGGCGAAGGGCATGCGACTCACGGACGCCAAGCGGACCGTCGCCCACGCGCTGGGCGTCGGCGTGGGCGACCTCGCCGACCCGCTGGTGATGCACGAGGTGCGCGGCGAGCTGCGCCTCGGTCGCGTCTTCGAGGCCGAGACCACGTACCCGCACGACCCGAGCCCGCAGGAGGCCAAGGCGAACATCCGCCGTGTGCTCGGCCTCGGCTGCTGACCTCGCCGGCGGCCCTCTGTCTCCGTCCGACGGCCTCGCGGCCTCTCAGCCCGGCCAGGTGGTCCGGTGGATCTCCATCACGTCCCTGAGCAGCTTGACGGCCTCGTCGTGAGGGCGCTGGAACGAGTTGCGGCCCATGATGGTGCCGAACCCGCCGCCGAGCGCCGTCTGCCGGTTCTCCTCCAGGACGGCGTCGACGCCCTTGGCCTCGCCGCCGGAGAAGATGACGATGCGGCGGCCGTCGAAGGCGCTCTGGATCACGTGCTTGACGCGCTCGGCCAGCGTGCCGACGCTGATGCCTTGCGCCTCGTAGACCTTGCGCGCGGCGTCGAACTCGATGTGCTCCGTGGGCGGCTTGACCTTGATGATGTGGGCGCCGAGCTGGGCGGCGATCTGCGCGGCGTAGGCGCACACATCGATCGCCGTCTCGCCCTGCTTGCTGATGCCGGAGCCGCGGGGGTAGCTCCACACCACCACCACGAGGCCGGCCTCCTTCGCCTCGAGCGTGAGCTCGCGCAGTTCCTCGTACATGTCGTTGCGGGCCGCCGAGGCGGGGTAGATGGTGAAGCCGATGGCCACCGCGCCGAGGCGCAGCGCGTCCTGTACCGAGGCCGTCACCGCCGGGATCGGGTCGGCGCCGCCGTAGAGCGAGTCCGAGTTGTTGGCCTTGAGGATCAGCGGCACCTGCCCGGCGTACTCGGCCGCGCCCGCCTCGAGGAAGCCGAGCGGCGCGGCGTAGGCGTTGCAGCCGGCGTCGAGGGCGAGCTGGAAGTGATAGCGGGGGTCGTAGCCGGGAGGGTTCGGGGCGAAGCTGCGCGCCGGCCCG
>JBLMXT010000223.1:0-4636 GCA_050257915.1 Deltaproteobacteria bacterium | reverse complement strand
TACGGGCTGCTGCAGGCCGAGCGCGGCGTCCACCGGCTCGTGCGCCTGAGCCCCTTCGACTCGGCCAACCGCCGCCACACCAGCTTCGTCTCGGTCGACGCCTCGCCGCTCGTCAGCGACGACGTCGACGTCGAGATCGACGAGGACGACCTGCGCATCGACACCTACCGCTCCAGCGGCGCCGGCGGGCAGCACGTCAACAAGACGAGCTCCGCCATCCGCATCACGCACCTCCCGACCAACATCGTCGTGCAGTGCCAGAACGAGCGCTCCCAGCTGCAGAACAAGACCGTCGCCATGCACATGCTCAAGTCGAAGCTGGTGGAGCTCGAGGAGCGCAAGCGCGCGGAGGAGCTCGCGCGCGAGCGCGGCGAGGTGCTCAACGTGGACTTCGGCAGCCAGATCCGCAGCTACGTGCTGCATCCCTACCAGATGGTGAAGGACACGCGCACCGGCCACGAGGTCGGCAACGCGCAGAGCGTGCTCGACGGCGACCTCGACGGCTTCGTGCACGCGTACCTCGTCTGGCGCGCGGGCGGCAGCGAACCGCGCAAGTAGCCCCCCGAGGTGGACGCCGGGTCCGAAACCCCCTCTGAGCTGCGCGGCACCCTCGTGACCCTGCGACCGGTGGTCCCCGCCGACCTGCCGGCGCTGCTGGCGATCCTCGAGGAGCCCGAGGTGGCGCGCTGGTGGCGGCGGGCCGAGTGGGAGCGCGTCGACGAGATCGGCGCGGTCACGTTCACCATCCTGCTGCCGGACGGCGCGGTAGCCGGCTGCATCCAGTACTCCGAGGAGACCGACCCCGACTACTATTCGGCGGCCGTCGACATCTTCGTCGGCACGGCCGCCCAGGGCCGCGGGGTCGGTCCGGACGCCATGCGCACGCTCGTGGCCTGGCTCGTGGACGCGCGCGGGCACCACCGCCTCACGGTCGACCCGGCGCTCGCGAACGCGCGTGCGATCCACGTCTACGAGAAGCTGGGCTTCCGGCGCGTGGGCGTGCTGCGGCAGTACGAGCGCGTCGAGGACGGCGTCTGGCGCGACGCGCTCCTCATGGAATTGCTGGCGGGGGCGCCGGGCCGTTGACCGTCACCCCGTACCCCAAGATCGAGCTGCACGTGCACCTCGAGGCGACCATCCGGCCCGAGCGCATGCTGGAGCTGGCGCGGCGCAACCACGTCAAGCTCCCGGCCAGGTCGGTCGCCGGCCTGGAGCGTTTCTGCCGCTTCCGCGGCTTCGACCAGTTCATCGCCGTCTGGGTCAAGACCACCGCCGTGCTGTGCCACGGCCGGGATTTCCGCCAGGTCGTCGTCGACTACGCCGCCGAGCTGGCGGCGCAGGGCTGCTTCTACGCCGAGCCGCTGTTCTCGCCGTCCGAGCCGGTGCTGCGCGGGGTCCCGTGGCAGGAGGTGTTCGACGGCTACTGCGACGGCGCCCAGGAGGCGCGCGAGCGCCACGGCGTGGAGCTCCGCTTCACGCCCGACATCACGCGCAACTTCCCGCCGGAGACCGGCGAGCACCTCGCCGCGTGGGCGGTGCGCTACCGCGACCGGGGAGTGGCCGGCATCAGCCTCGGCGGGAGCGAGGGCCGGTTCCCGCCGGCGCCGTTCGCGCGCGCCTTCGCGATCGCCCGCGAGGGCGGGCTGAAGGCGGCGCCGCACGCCGGCGAGACGGCCGGCCCGGCCTCCATCCGCTCCGCCCTCGACGACCTGCACGCCGAGCGCCTGCGGCACGGCGTGCGCGCCGTGGAGGACGCCGCGCTCCTGGCGGAGCTGGCGGAGCGCGGCGTGGTCTGCGACGTCACGCCCACGAGCAACCTGCGCACGGGCGTCGTGCGCGCGCTCGACGAGCACCCGCTGCCGGCGATGCTCGCCGCCGGCGTCAAGTGCTCCATCGGGAGCGACGACCCCGTCCTCATGCAGACGTCGCTCTCCGCAGACGCCGCCGCCGCCGTCCGCCTCGGGCACACGCCGCGGGCGATGTACGAGCACGCCGTGGCGGGCGCGTTCTGCGACGAGCCCACACGCGCCCGGCTCAGGGCGACCGGCGAGGCCTACGACTGGGACCTCGCCACCCCGTAGCCGCCTGCCGCGACCTGCGCCGTCCCCAACGCTCAAGGCCCTCGACGTACTGCCGACAGGGAGGACAAAGGGCATGACGACCTTGTCGCCCCCGCCGACGAAGGAGGCCCCCCTGAACTCCGTGCGCGCCGATCGCGTGGTCGCCGCCGTAGCCCTGCTGTTCGGCGTCGTCGCGCTGCTGCTTCCCGATTCATCCATGGAGGTCCTCGGCGTGCCGCTCGTCGTGGCGGGCGCGTGTCTGGGCGGGCTGCGCGGCGGACTGCTGACGGCGCTGTGGGCGATCCTGGTGATCACCGTCTCCTTCTTCGTGCTCCACGACGTGCAGCCGGACCACTACGCGGTGAGCGTGGCCGCCTACGCGTCGGTCGGCATCGGCCTGGGCTGGGCGGTCGAGCGCGTCGTCACGCAGCGGCGGCAGTTGCAGGACACCGTCGCCCGATTGCAGGCCACCCAGCGCCAGCTCTGGGCCAGCCAGAAGCGCTATCGCCTGCTCTTCGAAGCGAGCAACGACGCCGTGTACCTGCACGGCCTGGACGCGCACGGCGAGCCGTCGGCCTTCGCCGCCGTCAACGACGCGGCCTGCAGGATGTTCGGGTACACCCGTGACGAGCTGCTCAGACTGACGCCGCGCGCCGTCGACGCGCCTGCGACCCCGGGGCAGCTCCGGCGCGTGATGGAGCGGCTCATGCACGAGGACAGCATCGTGTACGAGAGCGCGCGCAAGACGCGGGACGGCCGGCAGGTGCCCGTGGAGATCAGCTCCAGCATGACGGACGTCGACGGTGATCTCATGGTCCTGTCGATCTCCCGCGACATCGCGGCCCGGAAGAAGAAGGAGCTCCGCCTGGAGCAGCTCTCGCTCCACGACGAGCTCACCGGCCTGCACAACCGGCGCGGCTTCTACGTGCTGCTGCCCGAGCAGGGTAAACGCGCGAAGCGCTCCGGCGCGCGCGTCGTGGTGCTGTACGGCGACATCGACTGCTTCAAGGCCGTCAACGACCGGCTGGGCCACAAGCGCGGGGACCAGGTGCTGCAGGCGGTCGCCGACGCCCTCCGCGTCGCCTTCCGCGAGACGGACCTGATCGCCCGCCTGGGCGGTGACGAGTTCTGCGTGGTCGCCGAGTCGCCGTCCGATCCGGCGATCCTCGTCCGGCGCCTCGACGAGGCGATCGCCGCGGCCGGAGAAGACCTCGGCCTGCACATCGGGCTCAGCTACGGCACGGTGGTCACCGACTGGCGCGGGCTGGACGACCCCGACGAGCTGCTCACGCGCGCCGACATGCGGATGTACGAGGCGAAGCGCGCCAGGAAGCGCGAGGGGGAGGCGCCTCCCGAGGAGATGGCGGCCGGCGCGTAGGCGGCGCCGCTTGAGGGTAGAATCCAGACCTGCTAAGGTGGAATTCAGAAGACGGGAGCCGGTTTCTCCCCAGGCGCCGAGCGCCGGGGCTTCCTCCCGCAGCAGACCCCCAGACATTGTGGCGACCGGGCAGTGTTCTGAAAGGAAAGGAACACCAGTCCGTAGTCAGTCTGGCCGCCCCGAGGGCGGCCCCCCGCAAGACGAACTCCCGCGCACACCGCTGATCCCCGGCGAGCACTCGCATGCTCCCGCGGAGAGCGAGGTGTCGCCGCGTACGGAGACGTCGAGGAAGAGAGCACCTGTGACCCCCAGCACCACCGACACGACCATCCCCGCCAGCCCCGAGCGCGCCCCATCCCAGGGTCCCGCGCCGGCCGAGGGCGCGCAGAAGCCCCGCCGCAAGCGCGGCGGCCGGCGCCGCCACGGCAGCGGCGGCGCCGACGGCGCCGCCCAGAGCGGCGTCGCGCAGGCCCAGGCCCCCGGGCGCGACACCCCCGCCGCCGGCTACGCGGCGGGCGAGGCACGACCTGCACCGGCCGCGCCTTCCGCGCGCGTCGAGCGTTCCGGCGTGGGCGGCGAGAGCCGCCGCCACAAGGACGACCGCCCGCGGCGCGACGACCGCGCCGGCAAGGGCCGCGGCGACCGCGAGCGTGACCACGGCCGCGGTCGGGACCGCCAGGGCCGCGGCGGCCAGGGCGTCGACGAGACCTACACCGAGCGCAAGCACGTCGAGCAGCCCGCGGGCCCGCCCCCCGAGGTCGAGATTCCCGCGTTCGCCGCGCTCGGGCTGGAGGGCAAGCTGCTCGCCGGCGTGGCCGCCATGGGCTACTCGGAGCCGACGCCGATCCAGGAGCACGCCATCCCTCGCGTGCTCGCCGGCCGCGACGTCGTGGGCTGCGCCCAGACGGGCACCGGAAAGACGGCCGCCTTCGTCCTGCCGATCCTGCAGCGCATGAGCAAGCCGATGGTGGTCGACGGCAAGAAGGCGCATCCCACCGCCCTCGTCGTCACCCCGACCCGCGAGCTCTGCGGCCAGATCGAGGAGGTCGGCGAGACGCTGGCCACCTACAGCGGCCGTCGCGTCGTCGCCGTCTTCGGCGGCGTGCCCTACGACCCGCAGGCCAAGCGCGTCCGCAAGGGCGTCGACCTGCTGGTCGCGACCCCCGGCCGCCTGCTCGACATGCTGCGCCAGGGCGAC
>JBLMXT010000222.1:0-3762 GCA_050257915.1 Deltaproteobacteria bacterium | reverse complement strand
GCGCGTGCGTGGACGTCGCCGGGGAGGTGAGGCGGGGTCTGGAGAAAGCCGGCTTGCATACCCTGGTGACGCGCGGGGCGCGCGTCGCGTTCACGGCCGGCAGCCGGGGCATCCGCGATCTGCCGGCCGTGCTCGCCGCAACGGTCGCCGCCGACCGCGCGGCGGGCGGCGACCCCTTCATCGCGCCGTGCATGGGCAGCCACGGCGGCGCGACGGCCGAGGGACAGCGGGCGGTGCTCGAGCGCCTCGGCGTCACGGCCGAGAGCGTCGGCGCCGAGGTCGTCTCGTCGATGGACGTGGTGTCCGTGGGCGAGAGCGCCTTCGGCGTGCCGGTCTGGGCGTCCCGCGACCTCGCCGAGGCGGACGGCGTCATCGTCGTGAACCGCGTCAAGCCCCACACCGACTTCCACGGCGAGGTCGAGAGCGGCCTCGTCAAGATGCTGGTGATCGGCGCCGGCAAGCACGCCGGCGCCCTCTCGGCGCACAACCTCACCGTGCGCCACGGGTTCCCCGCCGTGCTCGCCGACCACGGCGAGCGGCTGCTCGCCGGCCTGCCCGTGCTGTGCGGGATCGCCGTGGTGGAGGACCAGCGCGAGCAGACGGCGGTGCTCGAGGTGCTGCGCCCGGACGAGTTCTTCGCGCGCGAGCCCGTGCTGCTCGAGCGCGCGCGCGAGCTGCTGCCGCGGCTGCCGTTCGCCCAGCTCGACGTCCTCGTCGTGGACCGGCTGGGCAAGGACGTCAGCGGCGCCGGCATGGACACCAACGTCATCGGCCGGGTGTCGTTCTGGGGCGGCGGCGACCGCCCCGCCGAGCCGCGCATCACCAGGATCTTCGTGCGCGGCCTCACGCCGGCCACCCACGGCAACGCCTGCGGCATCGGCATGGCCGACTTCACCACCGCCCGCTGCGCCGCGGAGATGGATCAGGAGGCGACCGCCGTGAACTGCATCACCTCCAACTGCCCGGAGGACGCGCGCGTCCCCATCGCCTGCGCGACGGACCGGGAGGCGATCGCGGCGGCGATCCAGACGGCCGGCGTCAGGGACCCCGGCGAGGCGCGGCTGGCCTGGGTGCGGGACACGGCGCACCTGGAACGGATCGCCGTGTCCGAAGCGCTGCTGGACGAGGTGCGGGCCGGCGAGGCGCTGCGCCCCGCCGGCCCGCTCTTCCCTCTCCCCTACGACGAGAACGGCGACCTGCGGTCGCCGTTCTCGTGACGCTTCTCGCGCTCGCCGGATCTCCTGGCGTTCGCGGACGGGCGTGCTCCGTGCCTACCGCAGGTTGTAGAAGGCGTTCATCCCCGGGTAGTAGGCGACGTCGCCGAGCATCTCCTCGATGCGCAGCAGCTGGTTGTACTTGGCGACGCGGTCGGTGCGCGCCGGGGCGCCGCTCTTGATCTGCCCGGCGTTGGTCGCGACAGCGAGATCCGCGAGCGTGGTGTCCTCGGTCTCGCCGGAGCGGTGCGAGCACACGGCGGTCCAGCCGGCGCGCGTCGCCATCTGGATCGCGTCCAGCGTCTCGCTGAGCGTGCCGATCTGGTTGAGCTTGATGAGGATGCTGTTGGCCGAGCCCCTCTCGATGCCCTGGGCGAGGCGCTCCACGTTGGTGACGAACAGGTCGTCGCCGACGATCTGCAGGCGGTCGCCGAGCTTCTCGGTCATGAGCCTGAAGCCGTCCCAGTCGTCCTCCCAGAGACCGTCCTCGATGCTGATGATGGGGTACTTGTCGACGAGCGCGGCGTAGTAGTCGACCATCTCGACCGAGGTGAGCTCGCGGCCCTCACCCTCGAGCACGTAGCGCTCCTTGGCGGTGTCGTAGAAGCTCGAGGCGGCCGGGTCGAGGGCGATGCGCGCGTCGGCGCCGGGCTCGTAGCCGGCGGCGTCGATGGCCTCCATGATCACCTGGATGGCCTCTTCGTTGCTGCCGAGGTCGGGGGCGAAGCCGCCCTCGTCGCCGACGGCCGTGCTCAGGTTCCTCTTCTTCAGCACGCCCTTGAGGCTGTGGTACACCTCGGCGCAGATGCGCAGCGCCTCCTCGAAGCTCTCCGCGCCGACCGGCATGACCATGAACTCCTGCAGGTCGACGTTGTTGTCCGCGTGCTTGCCCCCGTTCATGATGTTCATCATGGGGACCGGCAGCGTGAAGGCGTTAACGCCGCCGACGTACTGGTAGAGCGGCAGCTCCAGCGCCGCGGCGGCGGCGTAGGCGGTGGCCAGCGAGACGCCGAGGATGGCGTTGGCGCCCAGCTTGGCCTTGTTCGGCGTGCCGTCGAGCTCGATCAGCATGCGATCGACCAGGCGCTGGTCGGTGGCGTCGAAGCCGACGATCTCCTCGGCGATCACGTTGTTGACGTTGTCGACGGCGGTGCGCACGCCTTTGCCGAGGTACTCGCCGGTGTCGTCACGGAGCTCGACCGCCTCGTACTCGCCGGTGGACGCGCCGGAGGGCACGTCGGCGCGGCCGACGGCGCCGGACTCGAGCTCGACCTCGACCTCGACCGTGGGGTTGCCGCGGGAGTCGAGGATCTGCCGGGCTGTGACGTCGATGATGGTGGTCATTGCGCGGGGTCCTCCTCGCGTTGGCTTGCCGGGGGCGCAGGGGACGCTATCACACAGGTCGTCGCGGGACCGTTCGCACACATTTGGCGGCGCGTGACCACGGGAACATACCCGGTGTGGGACGAGAAGGGGGAGATCATGGACGTTCCCTACTACACGTGCGAGGACTGCGGCGCGGCCTTCACCAGGACGGAGCTCCTCCCGGACGTGGAGGAAGACCTGCTCTCGAGCACCGAGTGCGGCGGCCTCGACATCGGGCTCGTCGAGGAGGAGCCGGCGGCCTGACCCGCGCCGCGGCGACGCCCCGGCCGCCCTACGACGCCTCGCCCGCCTTGGCGCGCTGGTAGTACTCTTCCTGCGCGTCCAGGGCGAGCGAGGCCCAGTCCCGGCCCTCGGCGGCGGCGAGCGCGGCCGCCGCGGTCACCCTGCGCTCGAAGCGGTTGGCCGCCTCGCGCAGCGCGAGCTCCGGGTCCACGTGCAGCAGCCGCGCGACGTTGACCGTGGCGAACAGCAGGTCGCCGACCTCGTGGGCCACGCGGGGGTCGGCGCGGTGTGGGTCGGCGGAGACGGGCGGCCGGACGGCGGACTCGGGCTGCGCGGCCGCCGCGCCCGCGGCCTCGTGGAACAACTCGGCCAGTTCGGCGTGCTCCTCGGCGATCTTGGGGAACGCGGCGGCGGCCGAGTCCCAGTCGAAGCCCACGCTGGCGGCGCGCTGCTGCAGCTTCTTGGCGTACAGCAGCGCGGGGAACCCGGCCGGCACGTCGTGGAAGATGCCCTGCCGGCCCTCCTGCTCCACCTTGATCCGCTCCCAGCGGCTCTTGACGTCGGCAGGCGTCTCGGCGACGGCGCCGGCGAAGATGTGCGGGTGCCGGCGGATGAGCTTGACCTCGATGTCGTGGGCGACGCTGGCGAGGTCGCCGGCGCCCTCCTCGCTCAGCATGAGCGCGAGCAGCACGACCTGCAGCAGCAGGTCGCCCAGCTCGCCGTGCTCCGCGCGCAGGTCGCCGGCGGCGATGGCGTCGGCCAGCTCGTGGACCTCCTCCACCGTGTAGCCGACGATATCGCGCGGCGTCTGCTCGCGGTCCCAGGGACACTCCACGCGCAGGACGTCGACGATGCGCTTGAGCGACACGAGCTCCTGGCCGAGGAGCGCGTCGTCGAAGGCCCGGCCGTCCGGCACGGTGCGGAGCGCGACGGCCGCGGC
>JBLMXT010000221.1:0-8789 GCA_050257915.1 Deltaproteobacteria bacterium | reverse complement strand
ATCCGCATCGTCGCCAACAACTGGGTCGGCCTGACGCGCGGCCCCTCCGGCATCCCGGGGATCCCCAAGCCCGCGCTCTTCGGCTTCGAGTTCAGCACGCAGCTCAGCCTCTACTTCCTCGGGCTCGCGATCGCCCTGATCTCGCTGTGGGCGATCTCGCGGATCGTGCGCTCGCGCATCGGCCGCGCCTGGACCGCCATCCGCGAGGACGAGATCGCCGCCGAGGCGATGGGCATCCACACGTCGCGCTACAAGCTCCTCTCCTACGCGACGGGCGCCTTCTTCGCCGGCGCCATGGGCGTCTTCTTCGGCCACTACCTCAACTACATCTCGCCGAGCAGCTTCATGCTCATGGAGTCGTTCCTCATCCTGAGTCTGGTGGTCCTCGGCGGCATGGGCAACATCGCCGGCCCGGTGCTCGGCGCGACCATCTGGATCGGCCTGCAGGAGTGGCTGCGCGACTTCACCTTCGTGCAGACGCACCCCGAGACCCGCGGCATCGCCATGGGCCTCGTCCTGGTGCTCCTCATGGTCTTCCGGCCGCAGGGCCTGCTCGGCTCCCTGCGGGTCAAGCTCGAGATGCGACCGGGGAGCAAGGCCGAGGCCGAGCACGAACGGCAGGTGTGGTCCGATGCCGGTCACTAGCGACGCGGCGGCGGTCGCCGCTCCGGCCGCCGCCCCCTCCCCCGGGCGCGTGCTCGAGACGACGCAGCTCGTCAAGGCGTTCGGCGGCCTCGTCGCCGTCAACAAGGTCGACTTCCACGCGAGCGAGAACGAGATCGTCGGCCTCATCGGCCCCAACGGAGCCGGCAAGACCACGCTCTTCAACGCCATCACCGGCGTCTATCCGCCCACCTCCGGGGCCATCCGCTTCAAGGGCCAGGACATCGCCGGCCTGCTCCCGTCCAAGGTCACGAAGCTCGGTATCGCGCGCACCTTCCAGAACATCCGCCTGTTCAACGAGATGACGGCGCTCGAGAACGTGATGGTCGGCCAGCACTGCCGCTCGCACACCAACATGCTGCGCGTCATCGCGCGCACCCCAGGGGCGAAGCGCGCCGAGAAGGCGGTCCGCGACACGAGCATGGAGCTGATCGACTACGTCGGCCTCTCCGGCCACGGCGGCGAGCTCGCCAAGAACCTGCCCTACGGCTCGCAGCGGCGCCTCGAGATCGCCCGCGCGCTGGCCACGGAGCCCACGCTGCTCTTCCTCGACGAGCCGGCGGCGGGCATGAACCCGCAGGAGACCGCCGCCCTCATGGGCCTCATCCGCAGGATCCGCGACGAGGGCATGACGATCATCCTCATCGAGCACGACATGAAGGTCGTCATGGGCAGCTCCGACCGCGTCGTGGTGCTCGACCACGGGGAGAAGATCGCCGAGGGCCCGCCGGAGCAGGTGCGCAACGACCCCAAGGTCATCGAGGCCTACCTCGGGAAGGGCGCGTGATGGGCGCCGCCGCGATCGCCGAGAAGGACGGCGGCGCGCTCCTCGCCGTGCGCGACATCCACGTGTTCTACGGCAACATCGAGGCGCTCAAGGGCGTGTCGCTCGAGATCAACGAGGGCGAGATCGTCACGCTGATCGGCGCCAACGGCGCCGGCAAGACGACCACGCTCAACGCCATCTCGGGCCTGCTGCGCCCGCGCTCCGGCTCGATCCGCTACGGCGGCCGCGACCTCGCCGGGGTGCCGGCCTACGAGGTCGTGACCCAGGGCCTCTCGCAGTCGCCGGAGGGGCGCAAGATCTTCCCCCGCATGTCGGTGCGCGAGAACCTGGAGATGGGGGCGTTCTCCCGCCGCGGACAGGATCTCAAGGCCGACTTCGAGCGGGTCTTCGACCTCTTCCCCGTGCTCAGGGAGCGCGAGTCGCAGCCGGGAGGCACGCTCTCCGGCGGCGAGCAGCAGATGCTCGCCATGGGACGGGCGCTCATGGCCGGCCCCAAACTGCTGATGCTCGACGAGCCGTCCATGGGTCTCGCGCCCATGCTCGTCGAGAAGATCTTCGACATCGTCAAGGAGATCAACGCCCAGGGGACGACCATCCTCCTGGTCGAGCAGAACGCCCACGTGGCGCTCGAGATCTCCAACCGCGGCTACGTGCTCGAGACCGGCCGCGTCACGCTCTCCGACGACGCCTCGGCGCTGCTCGAGAACCCGCACGTGCGAGAGGCGTACCTCGGCGCCGACTGACGGCTCGCGTCCGACGGCGGCCCGCACGAGGGCAGCCGGCCGCGGGGCGCCGCGTCACCTGACCCTGAAGGTCACCCACCTGCTCCGCGCGGCCGTGCTCGCCGGCGACGCCGCCAGATAGGCGGCGGCGCGATAGGCGCCGCGGCGCGGAGGAGCGTACGACCAGGCGAAGACGCCCTCCGCCGAGGTGCCGCGAGAGACCGTCCTGACCGTCCTCCAGTGGCCCCCGCGCCGCTGCTGGACGGAGAGCGTCAGCTGCGTGCCGGCCAGGCTGAGCGGCCGCAGCGTGCCCCCAAGGCGGATACGCCGCCCCAGCGTCTGGAGCGCCGGGCCGGACTTGAGCGCCAGAGACGACACGACCGTCACGGTGAAGGCGTCGTCGGCGGCGGCTCTGCCGCCGCGACTGATGACGGCGACGGGGCCGGAGGTCGCGCCCGGCGGCACCACGGCGGTGATCCGCGTGTCGGAGTCGACGGCGAACACCGCCAGAGCACCGTTGAAGCTGACGGCGGTCGCGCCCGTGAAGCGGCTGCCGGTCAGCGTGACCTGAGCGCCCGGCAGCCCGAACGCCGGCGTCACGCCGGTGACCAGCGGCGGCGCCACCGTGTGGTGCGCGCTGCCCGCCACGTCGGTGGGCGATGCCGAGACGGGGTGGCACGAGGTGCAGGCGGCGGACCCTCCGGCGTGCGTCTGGTGTGTGACGGTCGAGCCGTCCCGCAGGTGGCACGCCGTGGTGCACGCCGCGTCGACGCGGGAGGCGCTCATGTCCTGGCCCGGAGCGTGGCAGGTCCAGCAGGTGAGATCCGGGTCCGGGACCTGGAAGCCGGGGTGGCAGCCGAGGCAGTGTTCGTTGGTCGGCGTCCACCAGGTGTGCGCGTTGACGTGGCACGTCTCGCAGTCCTCGACGGCGATGCCGCCGTGGACGTAGGCGAGTTGGGCGAGCGCGCTCCGCGGAGCGGCGGCCGTGAGGATCGCGACGGCCGCCGCGACCACCAGGACTGCCGCGACGGCGCGGGGGCGCCGACCGCGGTCCCGCCGGCTCTTACGGCCCATCGATCCCCTCCCGTCCCGCTCCTGTGTCAAGGTGTCGGGGCCGCGGGGGACTGACGTCCGCCGCGGCCCCGTCTTGTCGCCCGGCTTCGGCGCCGGGCGATGCGACGATGGTGATGCCGGTGACTACCGGATCCTGATCGTCATGTAGGCGCTGTACTTGTAGGTGGACGAGGCGCTCGAGCGGATCCACCTGACCCTGTAGTTCTTGTAGGTCTTCGAGACCTTGAACGTGAACGCGAAGTTGCCGCTCGCGTCCGACAGGGTCGTGCGGAGGAGCTTGGAGCCTCTCATGAGCTGGACCTTGGCACCGGCCGCAGCCGAGTTGTCGCCGTTGACGATCCGGCCGACGACGTGGGCGTTGGCGCCCTTGTCGACGGGCGACTTGGCGCCGGCGTGCATGAACCTGCCGCCCACCGACTTCGCCATCTGCTCGGCCTTGACCAGGCCGGCCATGATGTACGGCGGGTTGTGGACGCCCTCGGAGGCATCGTTCTCGAACACCTTGTAGTTCCACGTGGCCCGGCCGACGAGCACGTACCCGGGCTTGGAGCTGTTGGTGGCGGAGAACTCGCTCTTGGTCTTGGCCTTCTCGATCGCCGCGGCGACCTTGGCGGCCCGGGCCTCTGCAGCCTCCTGCCACTCGTCGATCTCAGCCTGCAGCGCGCTGCGGGACTGGCTCGGGTGACAGCCGGTGCAGGAGTCCTCGCCCTGGTACGCGGCGCCGGCCATGCCGTTCCACCTCTCGGCGTCGCCCGGCAGCATCGGCTTCATGCCGTGCGAGACGCGGGTGGCGGCCTTGTTGGTCTTGGGCATGTGGCAGTCTTCGCACTCGGCGCCCGGCATGAACTCGGTGCCGGCCGCGGTGTCGTACATCGCGCTGCGACCGTGGAGGGTCTCACGCTGCGGGTGGCTCGGGCTGCCGTGGGCGGCGAGGTCGGCCATGGGGGCCGGGTTCGGCTTCTGGCCGGTGACCTCGACCTGCCAGTTGTGGCAGTCCTCGCAGATGCTGGCGTTGTCCACGCTCAGGCCCGCGGCGCTGCGCTCCCCTGCCTTGTCCGGGTCGCGCACGACGTCGGCTGCGCCGACGCCCGACGGATGCCCGTTGTGGCAGGTCGCGCACTCCTGGCCCATCATGCCGATGTTGTCCTTGGTCAGGACGAGGCCGTCGGCGAGCGAGGAGCCCTTCGACTGCAGGTACCCCTCACCGGTGTGGCACTTGTAGCAGCCGCCGGTGAGGTTGGGGTCGAAGTTGTTCGAGTAGTGACCGTTGCCGGCGGCCTGGAAGGCCATCGCGTCCGGATCGTCCTTGGTGAGAGCGGCACGATACGAATGCCCCGAGGCGGCCCACTCGTTGTAGTAGTAGTGGTTGCCCTTGGCGTTGCTCCCGTTGGGGAACATCCAGTACGCCGCCGGGCTGGCGGCGAACTCTTCCTCAGTCGGGATCTTGGTGTACGACTGGCCGCCACTCACGCCGTTGATGTCGACGAAGTCGCGCATCGGCAGGTTGGTGGTGTAGCCGTAGATGCCCATCGTGCCGTCGACGTTGGTGTAGCTGCCGTGGCACTGGCCGCACACCTGCGACTGGCCGAGGACGTCGATGCCGGCGGAGATGACGACGCCGGTGTTGGTGTGCCCGGCAGCAGACGCCTGACCCGTGCCGTGGCACTGCTCGCACTGGATACCGAGGCCCGGCGTGGAGACGCTGGCGTCGCTCATGAAGTCCTCGACCGTCGTGCTCTCGTCACGGGCCCACTGACGCGCGGTACCCGGGCTCGGCGCGATGGTCGCGGCGGGGTTCGGGACGACCCCGGTGCCCGGCACGGTGCTGCCCATCATGTGGCAGCGCTGGCAGGCGTAGCTCTCGTCGAAGAGGCCGGTGCCGGGATCCTCAGCGGCGACCATCCACTCGCCGCCATGAGCGGGCTCCCACATGAGGCCCTCGACGAGGTTCCACGGCATCACGGTCGGGTCCTCGGCACCCCTGAAGAAGAGGTACTCGGTCGCCGAGTTGCCGACCTCGCTGGAGTCGCCGAGGGTGATCCAGTCGAGTTCGGTGATGCTGTAGCTGCCGCCGGCGTGGTACAGACTCTGGCCCTCTCCGGCCACCGGCTCGACGGCGCCGGCGCCCTGGAAGGCCGTCCAGCCTTCGGGGACGTCCGGCAGGATGCCCGATTGGGCGAAGCGGCCGTGGAGGGCCAGCTCATCCGGAAGGATGCCACCATGGCAGGTCAGACACTTCGTCTGACCCGCGTAGTGCATCCCGTATTCATTCACAAGCGCCGCGGATGCCAGGGCGGGCAGCAGAAGCATGCACGCGATGGCGACCGCGGTCAGAATCGAGACTTTCTTCCCCATAGCTCCTCCGTACTGGTGACACAGCAGAGTGGTTCGGCCTCCACACACCCCCTTGCCCTGATTGCCGGGAGGTGTCGGCGGGGTGCGCGGGCACGAGACTCGCTCGCGGAGTGCGGGCGCACGCCGACGGCGGACCGCGCCAGGCGACCCGGGCTTTTCGCCGTTCGGAGTGGCTCCTTTCAGCGAGCGAGGCCGGTCCCCATAGCCCCGGCGACACTCGCACAGCAGTCTAGGGTGAAATACCTAGACATACAAGCGGCAAAGCTGCAGGCTTTTCTACAGGTTTCTTGGTAGCAGGCGCTGAGCGGCCAGGCGGTGAGCCGGCCGTCGCTTCCGACGCTCCTCGGCGGCGCCCTGAGATTCCTCACGCTCAGCGGTTTGGGTGGCGGCCGACGCCTCTCGGACCCGACAGAGGTGTCTCCCGGGCATCTGACGCCACCCACGATGCCACCCACGACATCACCGATGACGCCACTCGTCCTCGCGGTCCCCGCGCGTCGCCGGCTTGGCGTGAGGGCGGGCGTGCCGCTGTGGCCGGGCGTCAGCCGGGCGAGCCGCACCAGCGCAGCAGTATCAGCGCCACCGCGGCGGCGTGGTCGACGAGGTCGGCGACCGGCACCGACTCGTCGATGGTGTGCGCCTTGGCCAGGTCGCCGGGGCCGAACGAGACCGTCGGGGTCCCGGCGACCCGGGTGAACACGGCCGCATCGTGCCACGAGTCGAGGCCGCTGATGCGGCCTGGCCGCCCGACGGCAGCGCCGGCGGCCAGGGTGTCGGTCACGATCGGGTGGTCGTCGGGGACCTCTGCCGGCACGATGTCGCACGGCCACTCCCACTCCGGCGGGTGCTCGGCCAGCCAGTCGTCCCGGTCGGCGGCCGCCCTGACCCACGCCTCCACCTCGTCGAACACGTCCTGGCCGCCGCGGTCGCCGTCGACGCGGCCGGGCATGTACTGCACCGAGAGCACCGCCTCGCACGAGGACGGGTACGTGACCATCCACTCCCCGCCCCTGATGACGGTAGGCAGTACGTCGGGCACGTGCAGGTACTTGTGCTGGTGCTCGGGGCGGCGCGCCCAGTCCTCGCGCAGGGCGTGCAGGCTCGCGAGCACGACCTCCATCTTCTCGATGGCGTTGACCGGCCCGCCGTCGCGCCAGTGCGGGTGGTGCATCTCGGAGTGGCCTGCCCGGCCGACGGTGCGGACGGTCGGGTTGACGCCGCCGCGGCAGGCGACCCAGACGTCGAAGGCCGTGGGCTCGGCGCAGAGGCCGGCGTCGGCGCGCACGCCGTGGGCGGCGCACGCGTAGGCGCCGGCGCCGCTCGACTCCTCGTCGCTGTCGGTGCAGAAGACGACGTCGCCGGCGAGCCGCGCGCCCAGCCGCGTGACCGTCTCGAGCGCGAACAGCATGCCGGCGATGCCGCCCTTCATGTCGCAGCTGCCGCGGCCGTAGAGCTGGCCGTCGCGCACCTCCGGCCGCAGCGGGTGGCTCGCCCACCGGTCCAGCGGCTCGTACGAGACGGCGTCGATGTGGCCGTTCAGGAGCAGGGAGCGGCCGCCGCCCGCGCCGCGCAGGCGCGCGGCGAGCTGCGGCCGCCCACGGAAGTCCAGCCCGTCCGGCACCACGCGGTTGCCGCTGCCGGTCGTCTCCGGCTCCCACACGTCGACGTCGGCGCCGAGCGCGACGAGGCGGCGGCGCAGGTGCTCCTGCAGCTCCGCCTCCTGCCGCGGCGGGTCGCCGAGGTTGCGCGCCGTGGTGTCGAACGCCACGAGTTCGCTCGTGAGCGCCACGAGCTCCTGCTCGCCCTCGCGGACGGCGGCGACCACGCGTTCCTCGAACGCGGATCGAAGGGTCTGGCTCATGGCTCCTCCTCGAGTGCTGGGTGTGGTCGTGCGCGCCGCCCGGTCGTACGGCCGGGCGGGCCCCAAGGCCCGCCCGGCCGGTGCGTCGGCGAGCTCCGCATCATGCCGGAGTCACTCCGGCGGCAGCTCGCCGAAGGTGATGCTGACGTCGATGCCCTGCTTCTTGCTGCGGGCCCGCCAGAAGAAGTACCAGGCCAGGCCCGCGACCCACGCCGCCGCGAACACGAACAGGTTCTTGCCCGTCACGTCGCGCGAGGTGGGGTCGATGAACGAGAAGTAGAGGAACGCGAAGATGAAGATCAGGTAGAGGACCGCGCCGATGCTCACGAGCGGGATGCCGGCGATCTTCCACGTCCTGTACGGCGACGCCTCCCAGATGCCGCGGACGTTCTTGCGGAACGGGAAGAGCAGCGCCGAGATGCCGGTGACCATGAACACCGAGATGAACTGCATGCCGCCGCCGATGAGGCCGCTGAGGTCGCTCTGCAGCCAGAGCACGTAGACGGCGACGCCCACGGCGAACACGACGAGGGCGAAGGTGAGGTTCTTGATCGGCTGCGCGTACTGGGGGCTCACGTCGGTGAACCACTTGGGCCCCATGCGGTCCAGACCCCAGGCGAGGAAGGCACGCCCGATGATGAGGATGGCGATGGTGATCTCCAGCCAGATCACGGCGATGAACCCGAGCAGGATGGCCCAGGCGACCCAGCCGCTCTGGCCGCTGGCGATCCAGGAGAGCGTGAGGTAGTCGGGGGAGTACGGGGCCGTGTAGCCCTCGACCCCGGCCCCGAAGCTCGCCTGCGCCGTGGCGGAGATGAAGTTGAACGCCGCGATGCGGTACAGCCCGAGCACCGTGAGCACGCCGAGGATGATGGGCACCCAGACGGCGAGGATGTTGCCGCCCAGGAGGCTCTTGTCGGGACGCTTGACCTCACCGGAGAGGTACGCGATCGCGTAGTTGTAGACGAACAGCGCGTAGACGCCGCTGAGGGCGCCGAGCGTGCCGTGCCAATCCCAGGTGGTGGGCAGCGGTCCGGCCGCCTGGATGAAGGCCTCGTAGTCGAGCGAGCCGAATTCGGCGGCGATGGCGTTCCAGTTGCCGATGAACTCGGCCTTGCTCGAGAGGAACAGGGCGATGATCAGCACGATCGGGCCGCCGATGGCGGGGATCAACAGGATCTTCTGGATCAGCGCGTAGCTCTTCATGCTGAAGGCGACCGAGACGAAGCCGACGATGACGGCGATGAGGCCGAGCACCACGAGGCCGGTGTTGGAGGCGCACCAGTCGGCGAAGCTCCACAGGCCCATGTACTGCGCCCAGAGCTGG
>JBLMXT010000220.1:0-10909 GCA_050257915.1 Deltaproteobacteria bacterium | reverse complement strand
GCCCTGGCATACGGAGCCGTACGGAAGCCGCAGCGCCTGGTCATCGGCGCCGGCCACAGCGTGCTTGGTCCCGGCCCACTGCTCGTGGACGGAGCCGGCGCCGCTGTGACAGCCCTGGCAGATATCGGACGTCGTGTAGTCCGCGCGGTAACCGTTGAAGGCCATCGCGGGAGCCGCCAGCGCGAGAAGTGCCACGGCGACGGCTACGACGACAAAGAGTCGCTTTGTCATTGACACCTCCTTACTGGATTTGACGGGATGGGAAAGCCTGTCCGCTCTCATGAATCACCTCCCCTCCCGAAGCGGATCATGGGGGTCGAACACGCCTCGCGAAGCCCGGGCGACGTGAGGCGGCGTTCGTGCGTGGAGGCGGGGTGGGGGAGAGGCCGAGGACGGGCGTGCGCATGTGCTCTGATGCACATGGTCGTCCGTGAGATGTCGGTGCTCCAGGTCCCCATAGTAGCCCGCAGACCGGCGCACCCGGGGGGGTATGCCGGTCTACCCGTGGAGGTATACAGGATTTGGTGGGTGTTAGCAAACATTGAGCAATGTTGCGCCGAGCCTCCGCGGAGGCTGCGCCGACGCTGCCGGCACCCTAGATTCCACGGTCCTCCCCTCCCGGTCCGTTTGACCTCCCCACCTGGGCGAGAACGAAAACCGTTGCCTGCGCGGGCGGGAGCAGCGATCCGGCCTCTTCGCGCCCAGGTTTGCGGTGCTCTGGGCGGGGTACAAACTTGACAGCTAGTGACTCAGATTTTATGATTCACCACAGAGTAGTCCCCCAAGGAGGAAGTTCCATGGCCAAAGTCATCGGCATCGACCTCGGCACGACCAACAGCGCGATGGCCGTGCTCGAAGGCGGCGAGCCGACCGTCATCCCCAACAGCGAGGGCGGTCGCACCACGCCGTCCGTGGTCGCGTTCTCGAAGAGCGGCGAGCGCCTCGTAGGCAGCGTCGCCCGTCGTCAGGCGGTCACCAACCCCGAGAACACCGTGTTCTCCATCAAGCGCTTCATGGGCCGCAAGTACGGCGACGTCTCCGAAGAGATGAAGATCGTGCCGTACCACGTGGTCAAGGCCTCCAACGGCGACGCCTCCGTGGACATCGGCGGCAAGACCTACTCGCCGCCGGAGATCTCGGCGATGATCCTGCAGAAGCTCAAGCGGGACGCCGAGGAGTACCTGGGTGAGAAGGTGAACGAGGCGGTCGTCACCGTACCGGCCTACTTCAACGACTCGCAGCGGCAGGCGACCAAGGACGCCGGCAAGATCGCGGGGCTCGACGTCAAGCGCATCATCAACGAGCCCACCGCGGCCGCGCTCGCGTACGGCCTCGACAAGGAGCACGACCAGACGATCCTCGTGTTCGACCTCGGCGGCGGCACCTTCGACGTCTCCATCCTCGACCTCGGGGAGGGCGTGTTCGAGGTGCGCTCCACCAACGGCGACACCCACCTCGGCGGCGACAACTTCGACAAGGCCGTCGTGGACTGGATGGTCGCGGAGTTCAAGCAGAGCCAGGGCATCGACCTCAGCTCCGACAAGATGGCGCTGCAGCGTCTGTACGAGGCCGCCGAGAAGGCCAAGATCGAGCTCTCCACCACCATGAGCTCGGGCATCAACCTGCCGTTCATCACGGCCGACGAGAACGGCCCCAAGCACCTCGACCTCACTCTGACGCGCGCGAAGTTCGACGAGCTCACGCACGACCTGGTCGAGCGCGTCGTGGCGCCGGTCAACGCCGCCATCAAGGACGCCGGCCTCGACAAGAGCGCGATCCACCACGTGATCCTCGTCGGCGGCATGACGCGCGTGCCGGCCGTGCAGGAGAAGGTCAAGCAGCTCATCGGCAAGGACCCGCACAAGGGCGTCAACCCGGACGAGGTCGTCGCCGTCGGCGCCGCCATCCAGGGCGGCGTGCTGGCCGGCGAGGTCAAGGACGTGCTGCTGCTCGACGTCACGCCGCTGAGCCTCGGCATCGAGACCAAGGGCGGCGTGTTCACCCGGCTCATCGACCGCAACACCACGATCCCGACCAAGAAGAGCGAGATCTTCAGCACCGCCGACGACAACCAGACGAGCGTCGAGATCCACGTGCTCCAGGGCGAGCGCGACATGGCCGCGTACAACAAGACCCTGGGCAAGTTCCAGCTCGTCGGCATCCCGCCGGCGCCGCGCGGCATCCCGCAGGTCGAGGTCACGTTCGACATCGACGCCAACGGCATCGTGCACGTGAGCGCCAAGGACCTCGGCACCGGCAACGAGCAGAAGATCACCATCACGGCCTCCAGCGGCCTCAGCGAGCAGGACATCGAGCGCATGATGAAGGACGCCGACGCGCACGCCGACGAGGACAAGAAGGCGCGCGAGATGGCCGACGTCAAGAACAACGCCGAGAACCTGCTCTACAGCACCGAGAAGTCGCTTCGCGACATGGGCGACAGGGTCGACGAGTCGACCAAGGCCGAGATCGAGTCGGCGGCGGGCGAGCTCAGGACGGCGCTCGACGGCGACGACATGGAGGCCATCAAGACCAGGACCGAGGCGCTCATGCAGGCGTCGCACAAGCTGGCCGAGGCCGTCTACCAGCAGGCGCAGCAGGAGCAGGCGGCGAGCTCCGACGGCTCCGGCTCGGCGCAGGAAGACGAGAACGTCGAGGAGGCCGACTACGAGGTCATCGACGAGGACGAGAACAAGTAAGGACGCAAGGAACGGCGGGCGGCCGCTGACGCCGGCGCCGCCCGCCTCAACCCCGACATCCTGAGGAGGTGTCGACCATGGCGATCATCAGATGGGACCCGTTCCGCGAGATGACCCAGGTCCAGAACCAGTTCAACCGGCTGGTGGACCAGGTCTGGGGCGGCCGCCAGGAGAGCTGGCTGCCGGCGGTGGACGTCTTCGACAAGAAGGACGCCGTCGTCCTCAAAGCCGAGCTCGCCGGCATGGACCCCGACGACATCGAGATCGAGGTCGAGGACAACGTGCTCACCATCAAGGGCGAGCGCAAGTTCGAGGAGGAGGTCGAGGACGAGCGCTACTACCGCGTCGAGCGCCGTTTCGGCAGCTTCCAGCGCAGCCTCGCGCTGCCGCAGGGCGTCAAGGCCAACGAGATCCAGGCCGGCTACGACGACGGCATCCTCACCGTGACCGTACCGAAGGCCGAAGAGGAGAAGCCGCAGCGCATCGAGGTCAAGGCCAAGAAGACGGTCGAGGCCTCCAAGTCGGAGGCGGCGCCCACCAGCTGACCCACGCCTGACCGGCGGGGCGGAGGCGCAGCGCCGCCGCCCCGCCGGGACCACCGCGAGATCGAGCGGCCCTCGGGGTCGCGCCAGCGACGAGACAGAGACGGACATGACGGACAGGAAGCACACGACGAAGGACCAGAAGCGCGCGAAGGCCGCAGAGGCCGAGGCGAAGCACGCCGCCGAGGCGGCGGACGAGGCAGAGGCCACCGCGGCCACGGCCGAGCCTGCGCCGGTGCACGAGGCGGACGAGCTCGCCGAGCTCGCCGCGGTCGCGCGCGAGCGTGACGAGTATCTCGATCACCTGCGGCGCCTCAAGGCCGAGTTCGACAACTACCGCAAGCGCGTGCAGCGCGACAACGAGGAGCTGCGTCTGCGCGCCGCGGAGACGGTCGTCGAGTCCTTGCTGCCGGTCATGGACAACCTGAGCCGCGCGCTCGAGGCCGGCGACAAGCACGGGGAAGGCCAGCTCCTGGCCGGTCTCGGCTTGGTCGGCGACCAGTTGCGCGGCACGCTGGCCGGTCACGGCCTCGAGGAGATCGCGGTCGAGCCGGGGACGTCGTTCGACCCCGAGTACCACGAGGCGATCATGGCCCAGGCGTCGGCCGAGCATCCCGAGGGCACCGTGACCCAGGTGCTCGAGCGCGGCTACCTGCTGCACGGCAAGCTGCTGCGTCCCGCCAAGGTCATCGTCGCGAGTTAGCAGGCGCAGATGTCGGACTTCTACCAGACGCTGGGCGTCTCCAAGAACGCCTCGCAGGACGAGATCAAGAAGGCGTTCCGCAAGCTCGCCCGTCAGCACCACCCGGACAAGAACCCGGGCAACAAGGCGGCGGAGGAGAAGTTCAAGGAGGTCAGCACGGCGTACGAGACGCTGTCCGATCCCGAGAAGCGCAAGCAGTACGACGAGCTCAGCCGGCTCGGCGCCTTCGGCGCGGGGCCGGGCGGCGGAGGCTTCCGTCCGGGCGCCGGCGGGTCCCAGGGCTTCGACCCGCGGATCTTCCAGCAGTGGCAGCAGCAAGGCGGAGGCGCCCAGTTCGAGATGGGCGACCTGGGCGACATCCTCGGCAACCTGTTCGGCGGGGCGGCGGGCGGCGCCGGCCGCGGCCGCCGCAGGGCGGCCGAGCGGGGCGACGACCTGACGGCCAACGTCACCGTGTCGTTCGACGACGCGCTGAACGGCGTGACCGTGCGCGTCCCGGTCGACAAGGCCGACACCTGCGAGACCTGCCACGGCAGCGGCGCCAAGCCGGGCACGACGCCCAAGGTCTGCCCGGAGTGCCAGGGCCGCGGCATGGTGGCGCGCAACCAGGGACCGTTCGCCATGTCCGAGCCGTGTCCCCGCTGCCATGGGCAGGGCACGATCGTCGAGAACCCGTGCCCTACGTGTCGCGGCACGGGCGTGCAGAACAAGACCCGCCGCTACAACGTCAAGATCCCGGCCGGCGTCAAGGACGGCAGCAAGATCCGTATCAAGGGCAAGGGTGAGGCCGGCCTCCGCGGCGGCCCGGCCGGCGACCTCTACGTGCGCGTGCGCGTCGAGACCGACGACCTGTTCGAGCGCCGCGGCGACGACCTCATCGTCGAGGTGCCGGTGACGGTGGCCGAGGCGGCGCTGGGGGCCACCGTCAAGGTGCCGACGCCCGGCGGCGGCCGCGTGTCGCTCAAGGTGCCGGCGGGCAGTCAGGACGGGCGCACGCTGCGCCTGCGCGGCAAGGGCATGCCCAGGCTCAAAGGCGGCCACGGCAGCCTGCTGGTCAAGCTGCGCGTGCAGATCCCCGGCAGGCTGACCAAGGACCAGCGACAGCTGTTCGAGAAGCTGGCGGCCACGTTCCCCGACCCGCGCTCGACGGCTGAGTGAGGCCCGGCGGAGACCCGGTCATGCGACAGCACCACGACGACGACAGGCCACTCTTCATGATCTCCGTGGCCGCGGAGCTCGCGGGCATGCACCCGCAGACGCTGCGCCTGTACGAGCGGCGCGGGCTGGTGCGCCCGCAGCGCACGGCCGGCAGGACGCGCCGCTACTCGGAGCGCGACGTCGAGCGGCTGCAGCGCATCCAGGAGCTCACGGAGCTGGGGCTCAATCTGGCCGGGGTGGAGCGTGTGCTGGCCATGGAGGAGCAGCTCGAGACCATGCGCCGCCAGATGCAGTCGCTCCAGCAGCGACTGGACGAGGCGGCCACGGCCATGCGCCGTGAGGTGGAGCGGGTCGAGCGCTCCCACCGCATGGAGCTGGTGCCCGTGAGCCGCAGCCAGGTCGTCCACATCGGCCGGCGCCGCCGGCACGCCTGAGCGCGCCGGCTCGCAGACGACCAGGTCGGGTGCGCGCGGCGGACCTCCCGCGATGACCGCGCCGGGCCGTTACCAAGACTCCAACAGCGAGACAAGGATCGACAGATGGACGTGAACAAGTTCTCCGAACGGGCCCGCGAGGCTCTCGAGACGGCGCAGGGCGTCGTCCGCCGGGGCCCGCGCAACGTGCTCGGCACCGAGCACCTCCTGATCGGCGTGCTCAGCCTGCCCGGCGGCGTCGTCGAGCAGCTCCTCAACCGCATGGGCGTCGACAAGGGCGCCCTGATGACGCGCGCCGACCGCATGGCGCAGAACCAGCCGGTCGGCACGAGCGGCCCCTCCGGCCCGGACGAGATGCTGTACATGACGCCGCGCGCCAAGGCCGCCCTGGACCTCGCCGTCCAGGAGGCGCAGAAGATGGGCGACGAGTTCGTCGGCACCGAGCACCTGCTGCTCGGCATCTTCCTCGAGGGAGAAGGCCCCGGCAGCGCCATCCTCAAGGACGTCGGCATCACCGAGGAGCGGCTGCGCGACGCCCTGTCGCAGGTGCGCGCCACCGGCACCGACTACGAGGCCAACGCCACCGGCGAGAGCATGCTCAAGAAGTACACGCGGGACCTGACGGCGATGGCCCGGGAGGGCAGGCTCGACCCGGTGATCGGCCGCGACGAAGAGATCAAGCGCGTCATCCAGGTGCTCAGCCGCAGGACCAAGAACAACCCGGTGCTGATCGGCGAGCCCGGCGTGGGCAAGACGGCCATCGCCGACGGGCTGGCCCAGAAGATCGTGAACGCCGACGTGCCGGAGATCCTCCGCGGGCGGCGCGTGCTCGCGCTCGACCTGGGTGCGATGATCGCCGGCTCCAAGTACCGCGGCGAGTTCGAGGAGCGCCTCAAGGGAGCGCTCGACGAGATCCAGCGGTCCAAGGATGTGGTGCTGTTCATCGACGAGCTGCACACGGTGGTGGGCGCCGGCGCCGCGGAGGGCGCCATCGACGCCTCCAACATGATGAAGCCGCTGCTCGCCCGCGGCGAGCTCCAGTGCGTGGGGGCCACCACGCTGGACGAGTATCGCCGCCACATCGAGAAGGACGCTGCCCTCGAGCGCCGCTTCCAGCCGATCCTCGTCGGGGAGCCGACGGTGGAGGAGACCGTCGCCATCCTCGAGGGCCTGCGCGACAAGTACGAGGCCCACCACAAGGTCAAGATCACCGACGCCGCCGTGCGCGAGGCGGCGCACCTGAGCCACCGTTACATCAGCGACAGGTTCCTGCCGGACAAGGCCATCGACCTGCTCGACGAGGCGGCGAGCAAGCTGCGCATCGAGGCGACCATGTTGCCGCCGGACCTGCGCGACATGGAGCTCAAGCTCCAGGAGCTCACGCGGGAGGGCGCGGCGGCGGTCCAGGCGCAGGACTACGAACGCGCCGCCCAGCTCAAGGAGCAGAGCGACAAGATCCAGGAGACGTTCGTCACGGCCAAGGACGCGTGGCTGGCCGACAAGGGCATCGCCGACGCCACCGTGGACGCCGACGACATCGCCGCGCTCGTCAGCAAGTGGACCGGCATCCCGGTGCAGCGCATGCTGCAGGAGGAGGCGGACAAGCTCCTCGAGATGGAGGCCAACATCCACGGCCGCGTGATCGGCCAGGAGCGCGCCGTCGAGGCGGTGAGCGAGGCCGTCCGCAGGGCGCGCGCCGGTCTCAAGGACCCCAAGCGTCCGGTCGGCTCCTTCCTGTTCCTGGGCCCCACCGGCGTCGGCAAGACCGAGCTGGCGCGCGCCCTCGCCGAGTTCCTCTTCGACGACGAGGAGGCGCTCGTGCGCCTCGACATGAGCGAGTACATGGAGAAGCACACCGTGTCCCGTCTCACCGGCGCGCCACCCGGCTACGTCGGCTACGACGAGGGCGGGCAGCTCACCGAGGCGGTGCGGCGGCGTCCCTACAGCGTGGTGCTCTTCGACGAGATCGAGAAGGCGCACCCGGACGTCTTCAACGCCCTGCTGCAGATCCTCGACGACGGGCGGCTCACGGACGGCAAAGGCCGCACCGTGGACTTCAAGAACACCGTCGTGATCATGACCAGCAACCTGGGCAGCACCGTCATCGGCAGGAACCCGCTCGGGTTCGCCGCCGAGGCCGGCGAGCAGACCCGAGAGCAGACGCACGAAGACATGGAGAAGCGCCTGCTCGACGAGCTGCGCAAATCGTTCCGGCCCGAGTTCCTCAACCGGATCGACGAGGTCATCGTGTTCGACGCGCTCACGAGAGAGCAGCTGACCGAGGTCGTCGACCTGCTGCTCACCCGTCTGCGGCAGCTCGTGGAGGGCCAGGGCATGGCGCTCGAGGTGAGCGCCGAGGCCAAGGAGTTCGTGGCCGAGCAGGGCTACGACGCCGACTACGGCGCCCGGCCGATGAAGCGCGCCATCCAGCGTCTGGTGGAGAACCCGCTCTCCAGCGCGCTCCTGCGCGGGCAGTTCGTCGCGGGCGACACGATCAAGGTCGGCATCGCCGACGGCCGCCTGGTGTTCACCAAGTAGCTCCGGGAGGCTATAGTCCGCCCATGGGAAAGGCGCGCAGCGTGGTCTTCGGCGGCCTCATCGGCGCGGCGGTCGGTGTGGTGCTCGCGCCGCGACACGGAGAGTCGCGGCGCGAGGCGCTCGGCCGCCTGCGCCTCGCCACGCGCCCGGGCCGCGGCGCGGTCCGCGCCTTCGGCGGGACGCCCTGCTCGAAGGAGGTCCGCGCCGCGGTCGAGGGTCAGGGCGGCGCGTCCCGCGCCGCCGCAGCGGCTCCGGCCGCGACTGGAGGAGGAGACGATGGTGGATGACGCTCGCGGCGGGTTCGAGGCGGCCCGTGCCGACAGCGGGTTCAAGGAGCTCGAGGTCGTGGCGTACATCGGCGAGTTCAAGATCGTCGGCATCGCCCACTTCGGCGTCGGCCAGCGGGCGAGCTCGCGGCGTCCCTCCGACTACATCCGCGCGTTCAGCGACAGCCGCCTCACCCTGTCCAAGGTGCGCATCTACGGCAAGGGCCGCCAGGACCTGCTCGAGACGGCGCCGTTCATCATCCTGAACCTGGACAAGGTCGACTTCCTCTACGCGCGCGACGAGCCCGACACCGGCGAGCTCGACGGTGTCTGAGGCCGCGCCGGTGTCGTACGAGCTCGAGCTCCTCGTCCCGACGGCGCGGTTCGTGTTCAGCGTCGAGGGCGAGGCGGTGGAGGTGCTCCCCGAGCACCGCTCCCCGGAGGCGTTCGTCGCGTACCGCGCCCTGCGCGAGCGCCGGCCGGTGGTCGGCATGACGACCTTCCCCAACACCGTCCTGCTGCGCGGGCCGCGCACGATCCTGGTCGACCCCGGGCTGCCGCTCCAGAACGACCCCGTGCTCCGCGCGCTCGAGGCCCGCGGCCTCACCGCCGCCGACGTCGACCTGGTGGTGCTCACGCACGCCCACCTCGACCACGCCGGCGGGTGCGCCGCGGTCATGGCGCCCGTCGTCCTGCACGAGCTCGAGGTCTCGTCGCCGTACTGGCCGCTCGTCGGCGGGCTCCTCGAGCTGCTCCCGCTGGAGCGCCTCAGCGGCGAGGGCGGCGAGCTGGCGCCGGGGCTCGAGTGGGCGCTCACGCCCGGCCACTGCGCCGGGCACATCAGCCTCGCCGCCGACACGGCGCGCGGGCGCGTCGTGATCTGCGGCGACACCATCGGCCCCGGCCGGGACGAGTTCGACGCGATGGCCCCTTCCGGCCCCGACGCGGAGGCGCTGCTCGCCTCGTGGCGGCGCATCCGCGCCTGGGAGCCGGCGCTCATCGTCGCCGGCCACCTGCCGCCGTTCGCGCCTTGAGGCCGGCCGCTCCGCGAGCGGCGGCCGGCCTGTGCTACACTCAGGCCCCTGCGACCACGCCCGGGAGACTTCTGCGTGCCTATCTATGAGTACCAGTGCGACGCCTGCGGGACCTCGTTCGAGGTCATGCAGCGGATGAGCGACGACCCGCTCACCGAGTGCGAGAAGTGCGGTGGCTCACTGCGCAAGGTGCTGCACCCCGTAGCCATCCACTTCAAGGGGTCCGGGTTCTACACGACCGACTACGGCAAGGGGTCGGGCAGACGCGCCGGTGCCAAGGAGGCGGACTCGGGCGGGACAGCCTCTGCCGCCGCAGAGGGCTCGTCCGGCGACGGCGGCGCCGCCAAGACCGAGACCAAGACCTCGGGCGAGGGCAAGTCCAAGGAGACGCAGAAGGCGACCTGACTCATCGGGGGGGTGAGCCGCGTGGAGCGACCGACCGACGAGGCCCTGCGCAAGGCGCAGACCACCCTGCGAGGGCTGGTCAGCGACGGCCCCAGCCACCTGCCGTCCCTCAACCTCGTCGCCGACTCGATCCGGCTGGAGCTCGAGAAGTCGGGCCAGGTCGCCCTCCTGTATGTGAGCCTGGCCCGGTACGGCCGCCTCGAGCCGGTCTTCGGCTGGCGCATCGTCTCCGAGATCCTCGACGCGGTGGCGGCCAATCTCGAGTCCATGGTCGGCAACACGCTCCGCCGGCTCGACGTCGTCAGCGACTTCACGCTCACCGACGACGCGTTCATCGTCCTGCTCTCCCCGCCGCGGTCCGCGGCCGTGATCGCCGAGGACGACCTCGCGGCGGTGACGCGGCGCGTCTACGAGCGGCTGCAGTCCCTGCTGCTCAACGACCTCGCGCCGGGCGTGTACGACCGCGTCCACCCCTCCGTCGGCTCCGCCGTGCTCGCGGCCGACGCCAGCCTCACGTTCGAGCAGACCCTGCAGCACGGGCTCGCCCTGGCCATGCAGGCGGCGGAGGAACAGGCCGCGCTCTACGACCAGGACCTCCAGGCCACGCTGGCCGACTGCGTCTCGAGGGGGGACCTCGAGCCGCTGTTCGAGCCGGTGGTGGACCCCGCCGAGGGCGAGGTGATCGGCTACCGCAGCAGCGTGCGCGGCCCGTTCTACTCGCCGCTCAGGCTTCCCGACGTGCTCCTCGACATCGCCCGACGCTCGGAGGTGCTGGCCTCCTACGGCATCGTCGCGCGCGAGGCCACCGTGAGCGCGGCGTCCGGCCTCGAGCCGGACGACCTGCTGTTCCTCGGCTGCGCCGCGGGCGAGCTGCCCAACGCGGCGGTCGTCGCGGTCAGCGAGTTCTACTCCCTCAACCCGGCACTGGTGCCGCAGCACGTGGTGTTCGACATCGACGCCGGCGACCTCAGGCACGGCACCGCGTCCACGCTGCGCACCCTCGCGGACGTCCGCGACCTCGGGTTTCTGCTGTGCATCTCCGGGCTGGGCGCGCAGTTCACGGCGCTCGAGCTGATCGCCGAGGCCGGACCCGACTTCCTGTGCCTCGACCCCGTGCTGGTGGCCGGCCT
>JBLMXT010000219.1:0-2811 GCA_050257915.1 Deltaproteobacteria bacterium | reverse complement strand
GACCCGGACGGGTCGGCCCATCGCCGTCTGCGCTCTGCTCGATGAGCGGGGGCCTTACCAGCCGAACCCGCCCCACATGCCGCCGAGACCCATCCAGCCGCCGGCGCCGTCGCGCATGCGCGTGGTGGTCACGGGCAGGTGGTGATTCGCGTAGAAGGTCTTGACCTGGGCACGGTGATGCGCGCGCAGGGTCTTCAGCGCCGTCTGCGCCGCGTCGCTCTTGAGGCGCTCGTGGTAGCGCTCGGCCCAGCGGTCGACATGCGCCGTCTGCTCGGCGCGCATCTCGAGCCAGCGGCCGAAGGCGCGGGGATGGTTCGCCATCCAGGCGGCGCCGTGGCCGGTGCCCCACATGTGGGAGGCGTCCCACTCGTGGCCGCCCATCATGCCGCCGTTGTCCCAGCCGCCCCACATGCCGTCGGAGGGGCAGGTCCAGGTGGCGCCGTTCCCGTACTGCTCGTAGAAGGCCTTCATGTCGTTCCAGTGCGCGGTCCACAGCTCGTGCAGGGCCTGCTGGGCCGCAGCGCTCTTGAGGTCGGCCTTGTAGGTCTCATGCCAGGCCTGCATCGCCTGCTGGTGGTCGACGCGCAGCTGCGTCCAGGCGGCCAGGGCGTCGGGATTGCTGGTAAGCCAGGCCGCACCCGAGGCGGTGCCCCACATGCCGGTGCCGCCCCAGTGGCCGTCGCCGTTCCACACGCCGCCGCCGCACCAGTCGCCGCTGTGATCGCCGTCGTGGTCGCCA
Organism: Deltaproteobacteria bacterium; assembly: GCA_050257915.1. Taxonomy (GTDB): domain Bacteria; phylum Actinomycetota; class Thermoleophilia; order UBA2241; family UBA2241; genus CAIXSE01. The sequence continues at coordinate 2,072 of JBLMXT010000219.1, read as the reverse complement.
TCGCCCATGATGCTGCTCGTCCCGGCGCCGGCGACCGGCACGAGGAGCAGCGCGGCGAGCGCTGCGAGCGCGAGAGCGCCGAGAAGTGCCTTGAAGCTTCGTTTCATCAGGTGACCATCCTTTGACTCATCGAGAGTGTGGTGCTTCCTCTCCGTAGAACACGCGAGGCCGGCGTTTCTTACAGTCACGCTCCCGCAACTGGCGGATCAGTCGCCGGTTCCGCCGTCGTGGCTGCCGGACGTGTCGCCACCGTCGTGGGTGGTCGTCACGCTGGTCGAGTGACTGCCGGTAGAGCTGGTGCTCGTGCCGCTGTCGTGCGTCGTCGTCGAGGCGTCGCCGCCGGCGTCGTGCGTCGTTGGCGAGCTGCCGCCGGCACCACCTGCGTCGTGGGTCGCTGCTTCGTGGCTGCCGCTGCCGGAGTGGTCGGCCGCAGGGTCGGATCCGGCGTGGTGCCGCGTCCCGCGATGCTCTCCCCAGGCCGAGCCGTGGCCTGCCCAACGCCGTTCATGCAGTCCCGAGTACTTCGACGAAGGCTGCGCGACGAGATCGGCGGGGGCCGTCGTCGCCGCAGCCGCGGCCGGCCCCCGGTCGCTCCTGCTCCCCTCCTTGACCGCCACAACGCCGCCGCCGATGACGACGGCCGCGGCGGCGGCGCCGATCGCCGCCTTGGTCGTGAGCGTGGCGCCGATCTTGGTCAAGAGGCCGGCGCCGGTCGGTCCGAGTGCCGAGGAGATGTCGGGTGAAGGCATCGCGTGCACAGGCGCGAGGCCCGCAGGCAGCGGCGGCATCGCCTGGAGCGCCGCCGGCACGCTCAGCGGCAGGAGCACGAGGCCGAGCGCGGCCGGGGCCGTGGCGTCCGCGCCGGCAAGCCTGGTGAAGACCGTCTTGAACGAGGCGCGGGCGCGGTGCACGAGTACGTCGGCGGTCGGCCGCGAGACCTCCATCACCTCCGCGATCTCCTCGGGCGGGAGGCCCTGGAGGTCCTTGAGCACGAGGGCGGTGCGGTAGCGTTCGTTGAGCTCCCCGAGGCTGGCCTCGACGAGCGCGACGGTCCGGGCTTGCTCGAAGGCGTCCACCCGCGACGGCAGTTCCTCGATGGCGGCATCTCCACGGCCGCTGGGCTTGTGGGCGCGGAGCTGGTTGAAGCAGGCGTTCGTCGCGACCCTGTAGAGCCAGGGCCGAAGCTTGAGCTTCCTGCCCGGCTCGGGCAGATCGGTGAACGCTTTGATGAACACTTCCTGGGTCACGTCCTTGGCCTCCTCGCGATCGCCGAGGATGCGCGCGCAGAGGTTGTAGATGGGCGCGTGGTAGTCGGCGTAGAGGCGTTCGAAGGCGTCGGGGCTGCCGGCGCGAAGAGCGTCGATGAGAAGTGCTTCAGCGTTACGAGGGGTCATGACTCCACGGGGTTTGGACCTTCAGCCTACTCGTATCATGCACGCCTGCAAGCGTATGGCCGCCACGGGAGCCGGCCGGCGGCAGCGGTCGTCCTGGCTGTGGTCACGGTGAGCACCTCCCGGGTTCCAACCTGCTCCTTCATGTCTTGAAACACGGGGGGCGACGGTTTCTTACAGTGCGCCGGGAAATCAGAGCGCCTCGCCTGACAAGGCTGCGCGGGAGCCTGCCGCTGCATCGCCTCGCGGCAGCTTCGCAGATCCGGCCTTTCATGCCGCGCGACTGACACTCCGATGGACGCCGGGCGGAGGCAAAGAAATGGCTGGCGAGGAAGGACTCGAACCTTCAATCCCCTGATCCAGAGTCAGGTGCCTTGCCAATTAGGCCACTCGCCAGCGGCGCAGAGAGTGTACTCCGAGGCGGCGGATCACTCAACCGTCTGAGCGGCGCGGAGGCGCGGAGGAATCGGGCTTGAGCGGGCGCTTTGCGCCGCGCGGCGGCGAAGCTCAGGCCTTGTGAGCGGTGCCGCCGGCGCCGCCCCGCTCGCAAGCGGAGCTGCGGCGGCTAGTCCTGCCGTCCCTGCTTCTGGAGCTTGGCCCAGGTGTCCTTGAGCGTGAGCGTGCGGTTGAAGACGAGCGCGCCCGGCCCCGAGTCCGGGTCCGGGCAGAAGTAGCCGAGGC
>JBLMXT010000218.1:0-8936 GCA_050257915.1 Deltaproteobacteria bacterium | reverse complement strand
GAAGTGGCCGCGGACGCCGGCGTCATCGCCATGACCGTCCTGGCCGCGCTCACGCTGTTCCTGCTCGTGTTCGGCGTGTACCCGACACCGCTGCTGCGGCTCGTGGAGCAGGCGGTCTCCGTTCTGCCCTGGCCGTAGGAGGACCCACCCTCCCCGCGCGTCACTACGCCCTCGTCCGGATCCGGGGGGGCAGTCGTGCCGGGCGGCGACGCCACCGGTGACGCCACTCCGCAGCGGACATACCTGCGTCTCGCGCGATGGAGCCACAGCGGGAAGCGATGCGTCCACGCTCAAGAAATACCCCCGCGGGGTACCATCGCGTCAGCGAAGGAACCTGCCACGAGGAGGGCCCATGGCGTCAGCCGAGATCGAGAGCGGTATCTGCGGATTCTGTACCACCGTCAGGACGACCAGTGAGGGGCGCACCGTGCGCGTCGAGTTCGAGACCGAGTGCGGCTACGTGGAGCAGCTCGCCGAGGTGCTCACGGAGGTCGATCCCTTCCGGGAGATCAGCTACCGCGGCGAGGGGCCGGTCACGCTCCGGCTCGCCGCCGAGCACCTCGTGCACCCGGCCTGCCCCGTGCCCAGCGGGATCATCAAGGCGATCGAGGTGGAGGCCGGCCTGGCCCTGCCCAAGGACGCGAGCATCAAGCCGTCCAAGGACTGATCGCTCAATCGCTCAGGCGGAAGCGCCAGACGGCGAGCGCGAAGAACGCGCCCGCCCACGCCACCGAGACGACGAGCGCGGGCAGCACGTCGGCGACGTCGAACCCGCGCACCACGATCCCGCGCAGCCCGTCGAGGATCCAGGCCGTGGGCAGCAGGTGCCCGACCGTCTGGAACGCCTGCCCGGTGATCTCGAGCGGGAACCAGGCGCCGGAGAGGGCGGAGATGCTCATCGAGACGAGGACGGTGGTGGCGATGAGCGCCTGCTCGCTCTTCAGTACGGACGCGAGCAGCAGCCCCAGCGTGCTCGCCACGAGCGACAGCGAGACCATCATCACGAGCAGCGCCGCCGGGTCGCGCAGGTAGTCGACGCCGAAGAAGATCTGCGCCACCGCGATGAGCAGGACCTGCTGCGCGAACGTCAGCAGGAACATCCCGGCCGCCTTGCCGCCGATGAGCTGCCAGCGCCGGAGGCGGGTGGTCATGAGCCGCTGCAGCGTGCCGTTCTGCCGCTCGACGATGAGGGCGATGCCGGCCGTGAGCAGGCTGAACAGGATGAAGTTCACCACCATGCCGGGCGAGCTGAGGACGAACCCGCTCGGGATCTGGCCGGCTGCGGCGCCGGCCTCGACCACGTCGGTGCCGGCGGCCGGGCTCGCGAGCGCCCGGGCGACGATGGGCCGGGCCCGGGCGGCCGCGTCGGCCACGACCTCCTCCCGAGCCCCGGCCGGCATGCTTCCCGTCGACCAGATCGCCTCGGCGGCGGCCCGGGACGCGAGCTCCACGGTGACCTGTTCCCCGGCCAGGGTGCGGACCTCGCTGGCGACCGTGGAGGCGCCGCTCGAGCCCTGGATGGAGACGAGCGTCAGATCGGCCCGCTCCCCCGCGGCCACGGCGGCGCTGTAGCCCTCCGGGATCACCAGGCCGGCCGCGGCCCGCTCGTCGGCCATCCAGGCTTCGAAGTCGTTGTCCTGTTTGGCCACGACCCGCACGACCGGCGACTCCTCCAGCGCGGCCTCCAGCTGCTTCGCGGCGGCGCCCCCGTCCGCGTCCCACACCGCGAGCGGCAGCTTGTCCACGCTGCTGCCGGCGCCGAACAGGAGTCCGAAGAAGAGCGTGAATGCCAGCGGCATGACGAGGATGAAGATGAACGACAGCTTGTCGCGCACCGTCTGCAGGAGGTCCTTCCGGGCGAGGATCGCGGCGAGCTTCACGGCGACCACCTCACGCGAACCGTCTCCGCATGCGCAGCACGGCGAAGAAGAAGAAGGCGACGGCGAAGCCGAGCGGAACCAGCACCTGCCAGCGGACGTCGCCCACCCCACCGCCGCGCATGGCCGTGTCCCACCCGTGCAGGAGCCAGCCGTTGGGCGTGAACTGCTGGATGAACGCGTAGGTGGTGCCGGTCTGCGCCGTGCCGGTGAAGTTGCCGCCCAGCAGAGCGAGGACGAGGTAGACGCCGGCGCCGATCGCACCGGCCTGCGCCGGGTTCTTCGTGAACGCGATGACGAGCAGGGCGAGACCGCCGGCCACCCCGGCCGTGACCACTGCCAGCAGCACGACCACATCGAGGCGACCCCACTGGATGCCGAAGATCAGGCGGCCGGCGACGAGCAGCACCCCCGCCTGCGCCAGCACCGTGAGGAACACAGCGACGAACTTGCCGCCGATGATGGTCCCGTGCCGTGTGGGCGTGGTGAACAGGCGCGGGAGCGTGCCGTCGCGGTCCTCGGTGAGGATGGTGCGCGCGACGTTGGCCGCGCCGAAGAACATGAAGAACACCATCATGCCGGCGAGGATGAGCCCGGTGACGCTGACCTCCTCCTCGGTGGGGCCGACCTTGGGCGCGCGCTGGCCGATCTGCAGGCCGGCGGAGACGCCGCCGCCGTGGGTGAAGGCCTCGGCGGCGCGGGCGGCGATCACCTGCGGGTCCATGGGATCGTTGCCTTGTGCGGCGAGCGCCACGGCGCCGGCCGCCGCCGCCCGGGCGCCGTTGACGTCGGCGAGCACCCGCCCGACCACGCCCTCGACGATGGAGCCGCCGATCTCTCTGGTCGGGTTCTCGTAGATCTCGACCTGGGACCTTGCGGCCGGGTCGCTGCCGTACACGACGGCGCTGAAGTCCTCGGGCACGATGACCGCGACCGCCGCCTTGCCGTCGTCGACGGCCTGCCGGGCCGCGGCGGCCGAGCTGCGGGTGCTCGTCTCGAGCACGTCCTGGAGGCCCTTGCTCGTGAGGACGGTCTGGATGGCGGAGCCGGCGTTCTGGCCGGCCGCGGCGCCGCCTCTGTCCAGGTTCGCCATCACGACCTTGGTCGCGGCGATCTCGAACCCGCCGCCGCCACCGAAGGCGAAGCCGAGCAGGGCGGCGAGCGCCAGCGGCGCGGCCAGCATCATCACCAGCGCCGGCACGTTCCGCGCCGTGCTGCGCAGGTCCTTCCAGGCTATCGCGAGAACCTTCACGCTACTCACGCAGGGCCCGCCCGGTCAGGTGCAGGAACACCATCTCCAGGTTGGGCTCGGTCACGCTGACCTCGGTGATGCGCGAGCCGGCCGCGGCGGCCGCCTCGAACAGCCGCGGCAGCACCTCGTTGGCGTCGGCGGCGAGCAGGACCGCCTCGTCCTCCTCGATGGTGACCTGTTCCACGCCCGCGACCTCGCGCCAGCGCCCGGCCATCCCTTCCAGGTCGTGGTCCACCCGGGCGGTCACGCGGGCCGCCTGCCCCACGATCCTGACCAGCTCCTCGTGCGTGCCGAGGGCGATCATCTTGCCGTGGTCGACGATGCCGATGCGGTCGCTGAGCTCCTGCGCCTCGGCCATGTAGTGCGTGGTGTAGAGGATCGTCATCCCCTGGTCGCGGAGCGCGAGGATGCCGTCGAGGATCGACCGCCGGCTCTGCGGGTCGATCCCGACCGTCGGCTCGTCGAGGTAGAGCACCTTGGGCTTGTGCAGCAGCGCGACGCCGATGTTGACGCGCCGCTTCATGCCGCCGCTGAACTTCTCGATGCGGTCCTGCTGGCGGTCGACGAGCGTGATGAGCTCCAGCACCTCGTCGACCCGACGCTTGAGCGTGTCGCCGGAGAGCCCGTACATGCGCCCCCAGAAGGCGAGGTTCTCGCGCGCGCTCATGTCCGGGTACAGGGCGATGTCCTGCGGCACGACGCCGATGGTCTCCTTGACCGCCTGGGCGTCACTGACCACGGAGTGGCCGGCGACCGTCGCGTCGCCGCCGGTCGGCCGCAGCAGGCAGCTCAGCATGGAGATGGTGGTGCTCTTGCCGGCGCCGTTGGGGCCGAGAAGGCTGAAGATCTCGCCCTCGGCGATGTCGAAGCTCACCCCGTCGACGGCCAGCACGCCCTTGGGCGGGTCGTACTGCTTGCGCAGCGCCCTGACCTCGACGATGCTCACCGCTCGACCTCCCCGTGGGCTGCTCGGCCGAGCCTCGTTATACCCGGATGGGCGGCGGTCACGCGCTGGAGCCGTCGGCCGCGCGCCCGTGGGCAGGCGGTGTCTGGTATCGTCCCAGCGTTCGGACCTACGCTACTCGGCGTCCGCTGTCGCCAGGAAGGGTGAACCATGCGCAGGGTGCGCAGCCATCTGCTCGTCATCGTCGTGGGGCTCGCGGTCACGCTGCTCGCTGGAGCGGCTCACGCAGCGCCGACGGCGGCCCTCGCGCCCGATGCGCACGCCCCGGAGAAGGCCGGCGTCCGGTCCGTGCCGAGGCAGGCCCTGGTCCGGTTCCGCCCGGGCGTCTCCGCCGGCGTCGTGAAGCGCCTCGCGCTCGAGCACGGCGCCCGCGTCGCGAAGTCCCTGCCGCGGGCGCCGGGCGGTGGCCGCGCCGCCGTGGTCCGCTCGGCCTCGCTCTCGACGGCCGAGCTGGTCGCCGCTCTGGCGGCCGATCCCCGGGTCGTCCGCGCCGAGCCGGACTACCTCCTGCGTCTCGCGGCGACCCCGGACGACCCGGCCCTTCCGGCCCTGTGGGGTATGCCGCAGATCCGGGCGCCACGCGCCTGGGACCTGACCACTGGGTCCCCGTCGGTGGTGCTCGCGAGCGTCGACACCGGCGTCGACTACACGCACCCCGACCTCGCCGCCAACATGTGGCGCAACCCGGGCGAGATCGCCGGCAACGGGCGCGACGACGACGAGAACGGCTACGTCGACGACGTCCACGGCATCGCCGTGGCGTCCGACGCGGTCGACCCGGCCGACCCCATGGACGTGCAGTGGCACGGGACGCACACGGCAGGGACCATGGCCGCAGTGGGCGACAACGGCACGGGCGTGACCGGCGTCGCCTGGCGGGCGAGCATCATGGCCCTCCGCTTCCTCAGTGCCGACGGCCTCGGCGCCACCTCCGACGCCATCTACTGCATCGACTACGCGGTCGCGATGAAGGAGCGCGGCGTCAACGTCGTCGCCATCAACGCGTCCTGGGGCAACGGGGAGGTCAGCGCCTTTCTCCGCTGGGCGATCGAGACCGCCGGCGACGCCGGCATCGTCGTCGTCGCGGCCGCCGGCAACGGCGGCGGCGACAAGCTCGGCGACGACAACGACGCCGTGCCGTACTACCCGGCCTCCTACGACAGCCCGAACGTCATCGCGGTGGCGGCCTCCGACGGCGCGGACCAGCTCACCGAGTTCTCCGACTACGGCGCCGCCTCGGTTGATCTCGTCGCGCCGGGCGCCGGCATCATGAGCACCGTGCCGGCCGCGACGGACCTCAGTGGGTACGCCGCCAAGAACGGCACGTCGATGGCGGCGCCCCACGTTACCGGCGCGATCGCCCTGTGCGCGGCGCTCCACCCGGGCGAGTCGGTCGCGGAGCGGATCGCCCGGGTGCTCGCCGGCGCGGACCCCATTGCCGGCCTCGCCGGCAGGTGCGTCACCGGCGGGCGCCTCGACGTCCTGGGCGCGGTCGATACCGAGGCGCCGGTGACGACGGCGACGGGGATCGACGGCGCCTGGCGCGCATCCGCCGTCACCGTGTCCTTCTCCGCGCGCGACGCCGGCTCCGGCGTCGCCTACGTCGAGTCCAGCCTGGACGGAGGCGACTGGATCCGGGGCGCCACGCGCACGGTGACCGGCAACGCGGCCCGCGCCCTGGCGTTCCGCGCCGTGGACGACGCCGGCAACACCGAGGCGACGCGACGGGCCACGGTGCGCGTCGACGCCGGACGCCCCACGCCGCTGGCGCTCGGCGATGCCTCGGTGAGGAGGGGCAGAAGGGTGACGCTCAGGTACCGGATCAACGACGTCACGCCACGGGCGACCTGCCGGATCAGGATCTACAAGGGCACACAGCCCGTGAAGACGCTGAAGCCGGGGCTCGTCAGGACCAACCTCGCGAGGACGCACGCCTGGACCTGCAGGCTCACCCCCGGCCGCTACACCTGGAGGGTGTTCGCGACCGACCAGGCCGGCAACACGCAGGGCAGGCCCGGCACGCGGCGGCTGCTCGTCAGGTGACGATCGCCGGGGCCGGGCGGCTCGCGGCGGATCGTCTCAGAAGACCCGACCGCCGCCGTGGGGATGATGCGGCCTCATCGCCGGCTGCATCTCGGCGAAGGCCCATGCCACGTCGCCGTTCTCGGGCCACGGCGCGAAATCGCGGCACAGCGGACGTCCGGCCGCGACCACGTGCCACTTGAGCTCCGCGACGTCGCAGGCGCACCAGCCGCCCGGGCGCGTGAGGTGCGGGATGTGGAACCTGCACTGACTGCAGCTCGGCTTCGGCCTGCCAGCACGCCTGACCGGCGGCGGCTCCAGATCCGTCGCCCTGATGTCGTCGCTCGCCGTTGCCATCGTGACCCCCTTCGCAGCGCCGCCCGGCGGCGCGCTTCGTGGACGCGCTGCAGCCGAGGGTAGTCGCGCCGGTGGAGCCGCGGCATCACCCGATTGAGGTGAACGCACCTCCATCGAAGCGCACGGATCCCGAGGCGGGGGTCAGCCCTGCGGGGGCAATGAGCGGTGCGTCTGCGAAGCACCGCCCGTTGACTCGCCTGCGGCGGTCAACGGGCCCAGCGGGCGCAGGACGCAGACCGGCGTCTGCTCGTGACCCTGCCCGAGGGGGTTGTCGCGCATGAGGCGCCTGGCGAGCGCGCGGTCGGCGCCCGGGGAGGCGCCGAGCACGGCCGCGGTGAGGTCGTTGGCGTCGATGACGACGAACTCGACGCGGCCGCTCACGGCGTCGCTCAGGACGTCCGCGAGGTGCGCGGCCACGCCGTCCGGGTCCGCCGGGCCCAGCTTGGCGTGGGTGTTGTGCGGCGGAAGCGTGTTCCAGGTGGGGCCGTCGATGGCCTCGACGTCGGCTCCGGCGACCTTGTAGAACAGACCGCGCTTGCCCACGACCTTGCCGGCGGCGGAGACCGCGGCCGCGGCGACGATGCGCGGCGCGCCGGCCTCGTCGATGGCCAGCTGCATCGTCTCGGGGATGCCGAGGCCGATGCCGTGCGGCGTCTTGGTCACGGCCTGGCTGAGCAGCTTCGCGAGCTTGGTGGGGTGGATCTCGTCGAGCGCGTAGCTGCGCCCCTGGCTGGCGGCGATGGGCTTCTCGGCCATCACCACGAGGTCGCCGGGTCTGACGTGCGCGACGATCTGGCGACGCAGGAGGTCGTCCAGGTCGTCGCCGCGGCCCACGAGGTCGGTGCGCAGCGGCAGGCGCGCATGGACCGTGCCGTCCGCGACGGCGAAGAGGTGCTTCTCCTCGTTCGGCGCGTATCCGGCCAGGAGACGCTCGGCCTCGGCGGCCGCGGCGGCGCCCTGCGGGCCCGCGGCCGCCCCCAGCAGCGCCGGCACCCGCGCGTCGCCCGCCTCGGCGATGCCGCCACGGTGGACCGGGCCGACGGGGACGGGCGCGCCCAGCGCCGCCTCCACGTCGGCGTCCTCGATCACCACGCTGCGGTCGACGAACTCGCGCAGCCACAGCTCCACGTTGGCCGCCCGCCAGAAGAACATGCTCTCCTCCACCTGACCCCTGCAGCAGGCGCGGAACGCGGCCACCACGGCGTCGCCGTCCCAGTAGGGTCGCGCCTGGAACGCCGGCGACTGGTACAGGCTCGTGAACGCCGCCCGGCGCGCCTTGATCCAGCGCATCTCCGGCGTGGTGAACCCGACCTTCCAGCGGCGCAGGCGGATCTTCTCCGGCAGCGTCCCCCTCAGCGCGGCGCGCAGGATCCAGCGGCTCCAGCCGTGGCGCACGATGGCGTCCTCCGGCAGGCTCAGGATGTGGTCGACGAACTCCTGGTCCAGGTACGGCACGCGGCTCTCGATGCTGAACGCCATGGAGTTGCGGTCCTCGTAGCGCAGCAGGCAGGGCAGGCTGTAGGTGAGCAGGTCCTGGAGCAGGCGCTCCTTGAGGTCCGACTGGGAGCGCCCGTACCCGGGGTCCGTCGTCCGAGCGAGGAACTCCCGCCGCAGCAGCCTGCGCGTCGGCAGCCGCCTGCGCCGCTGCTTGAGCCGGCGCCTGGCCAGCGGCCAGAGCACGTCGCGCGCGGCGGCGGACTCCCGGCGCAGGAGGCCGTAGTCGCCCTGCTTGCGCAGCTGGCGCAGGTAGACGAGCTGGTACGGCACGTAGCCGGCGATGAGCTCGTCGCCGCCCTGCCCGTCCAGCAGCACCGTGACCTGCTCGCGCGCGGAGCGCATCACGCACCACTGCGCGTAGGGGCCGGTGCTGACGATGGGCTCTTCCTGGTGCCAGACGAAGTCGCGCAGCTCGCCGATGAACTCGTGCGACGTCGGGTTGGTGTAGGTGGTGTCGGCGCCGGTGCTCTCGACGGCGGTCTCGATGTACTCGCGCTCGTCGATGGGGTCGCCGTCGAACACGGCGCTGAAGGTCTTGAGCTGGCCGCGCAGGGAGACCGCGTCGGGCACGTCCTCCTGGAGGAGTTCACTCATGAAGCTGACGATGGTGGTGGAGTCGAGGCCGCCGGAGAGGCAGGAGCCGACGGGGACCTCGGAGACCAGGCGCCGCTCGACGCTCTCGCGGAAGCGGCGCCGGAAGTCGGCCGGGTCGTCGCCGCCGTCGCGCGAGAGCACGGGCGTCCAGTAGGCCGTGCTCTCGAGCGGCCCCGCCAGCATGCCGGACGCCGGAGCGGCTGCGCCGCCGGCGCCGGCCGGCGCCCCGGCGGCTCCGCTCAGCGGCAGCTCGATCCAGGCGGCCGCCGGGACGTGGTACACGCCTCTGAAGAACGTCTCGGCGCGGTGGTCGTGGAAGCCGTGCTGGAGATACTCGAAGACCATCTGTTCGTCCGGCTCGGCGACCAGCTCC
>JBLMXT010000217.1:0-3758 GCA_050257915.1 Deltaproteobacteria bacterium | reverse complement strand
CGCGACGCCCATGAGGCGCGCGGTCCCGCTCGGCCCCGCGGGCCCGAGTCTCGCCATGCCGTGGTGGTCCTTGAGGAGCACCAGGAGACGCCCGTCCGTCTCCTGCGCGATCCACGCCGCGATGGCGTCGGAGGTCACCGACCAGCTGTGCGGCAGGGCGTCCGCGCGCCGCAGCGGCTCCGACGGGAGGAGGACGACGACGCCGCCCTCCTCCGCGAGGCGCGTGCGTGCCCGGTCGAGTGAGCTGACGGCCTCCGCGCCGGGCGTGAGGTCGGTCAGGAGCAGCCCGAACTGGTCCATGGCGAGAACGGCCATCCAGTGCGCTGTCGACGGCCGCAGCCCGAAACGCGCGTCCTGCTCTCTCACGACATCGGCCGCCGCCCCGCCGCCCGGGACGACCAGGAGACGATGGCGCCGCCCCGCCTCGGCGAGGGAGGCGCACACCTCGCGCAGGCGCTCGCCGCGGCCCAAGCTGCCACCGACTTTGACGACCGCGTCGATCACGGCAGCGTATCTCCCTGACTCGCCTCGCCGTCGGGATCGGTCAGGCTCTCGAGGTGGCTCGCCAGAAGGCACGCGGCAGCGGCGGCCGGCAGGGTCGCGCCGGCGTCTCCCCACAGGCCGGCCGCCGGGAGGACCTCGAGGCCGAGCCGCGCGGCGACCGCGGACGCCAGGAAGGCGCCGGCGCCACACGGGGCCACGGCGACCGGGCGAAGCCCCTCCCACCGCGACAGGACCTGGAGGAGACCCTCGCCGATCGCCTGCAGGTGTCGCTCGCGCAGGTAGCGCGCGATCCCGACGATCTCGCCGTCGCTCAGCATCTCGCGGTCGGCGCACACGAGGCGTGCCAGACGCTCGCGCGATGCGGAGGGCGAGGCGGCCCGTCCGTCCGGCGTGGGGCAGGTGTAGTCCTCCGCGTCGATCTGCCCCAGGATCAGGTAGACGTCGGCCATCACCGCGAAGTGCTCGGCCGCGAGCCGGCAGGGGCGGCCGCGGACCGGCACCGTACTCGCCAGGGTGTTGGGATTGGTGCGCAGGACGCCGCTGTACACCAGCTCTCCGGCGATGAGCCGGTCGAGATCCGTGCGTCCTTCACACGCGAGGCGTCCGTCGCGGATGGGGACGATGTCGGTGGTCGTGCTCCCCACGTCCACGAGGATGCCCTCGCCGATGCGCGGGGCGGCGTACAGGCCCGAGGCGATCCAGTTCGTGGCTGCGAACGCGAGCGGTCGTGTCCGCGCCTCGGGCAGGGGGACGAACACGCCGTCGTCGTCGAAGGCCAGGACGGCGCTGCGCGGAAAGGCTGCGCCGAGGCCGTCCATCACGAACAGCACGCCTTCGCGCTTGTCCCGGAACGCGTCCGAGAGCTCCGCCGTCATGGTGAGAGCGTGCGCGGCGGTGGCGTCAACGGAGAGCTCGTCCGCCAGCTCCCTGAGGATGTCCGGGAGCTGGTCTCTTCGCCGCCAGATCTCGAGAGCGCGCACGGCCGTCCGGATCTCACGAGGACGGCCGGCCCGTGACTCGACCCGGGCGGCCTTGACCTGCACGCCGCCCACGTCCCAGCCGATGGTCACCAAGGCGTCAGGCGTCATCGGCCCATCCCGATCCGAACGCCGCCGGCGGCGGTGCCGCGACCTCGTCCGGCAGGACGCCGTCGCGGCAGGCGTCCCAGACCGCGGCGCTCATGTTGAGACCGATCACACGGCGCAGCCCGACGTACGACGTCGTCGGCCGCGGATTTATCTCGATCAGCCAGCATCCGTCCTCACCCAGCACCAGATCGACGCCCACGTACCCGCACAGATCGGGCACCAGGGCGACCGCTCTGCGCGCGAGCTCCCGCGCCTCCGCGCTCCGCGGGTGCGGCAGGGACGCGACCCCGCCATCGTAGGCGAACCGTGCCCCCGCTCGCACGTGTTGCCCGTTCAGGCTCAGGGCGATCGAGCGTCCCCGGGCGACCAGCAGGGAGACGCTGGCCGCCTGGCCCTCGACGTAGCGCTGCACCAGCACCCGCGGCGCTCGGCTCAGGGCCGGGCGGCGCAGGGCCGCCCGCAGCGACCGGGCATCCGTGGCCTGGCTGACCCCGTCGCATCCGGCGCCGTCGAGCGGCTTCACCACGACCGGGTGGCCCAGTCTCGCCGCGGCCGCCTCGGCGCCGGCCGGCGTGACGCAGATGGTGGGCGGCGTCGGCAGCCCGGCGCGCACGAAGCGACGATGGCACTCCCACTTGTCCGCGGCGACGGCGACCGCGCGCGCCGGGCTGCCCAGAAGCAGGACGCCGGCCTCGGCCAGCAGCGCGCTCACGCGCTCGAGAGCCCCTCCGCTCTCCGGAGCCACGACCAGCGCCGCACCGCAGGCCCGGCCGAGGTCGAGCAGTGATCCGGGATAGACTGCGTGGTCGAGATCGACGATGCGATCCGCGTCCAGCCCCGGCGTCGGCAGCCGCCGGTCGCGCGTCGTCACGACGGTGAACCGGCCCCAGGTCCGCAGGTCTGCAAGCAGGGCTCGGAGGATGGCCAGCGCCTCGCGCGCGAGCCCGGAGGGGATGCTTGGTCCCTGCCAGCCGCCGCCGGTGACGTACTCGTGCACGAGGATCGCTGAAGGGAGAGCCGCAGTGGACGTCATCCCGGTCCTAGACCTCATGGGCGGTCGGGTGGTGCAGGGATTCCGCGGTGAGCGGCAGGCCTATCAGGCCGTGCGCAGCGTGCTCGCCCCCGGGTGCGAGCCCGTGGCGATCGCGCGAGCGTTGTGCCGCGAGTGCGGCGGGCCGGCGGTGTACGTCGCCGACCTCGACGCGATCGCCGGCAGCGGCGACCACCTCGCGACCGTCGGTGAGCTGGCCGACCGCCTGGGGGCCGAGCCGTGGGTGGACGCGGGCGTGAGCTCCGAAGGCGCCGCGGAGCGGCTCCTCGGCGCGGGAGCCGCACGCGTCATCGTCGGCACCGAGACACTTTCCGAGCTCGGTGCGCTGAGGGCGCTCGGTGATGCCCTGTCCGCCGGGCAGGTGGTCGTCAGCCTCGACATGGGCGAGCGTGGCGTCCTCAGCAGATGCCCCACGCTGAGCGGACGGGCGCCCATGCAGGCCCTGGAGGTCCTCGCCGCCGAAGGCCTGCGCGACGTCATCCTGCTCGCGCTGGCCAGCGTGGGTACCGGCGCCGGGCCAGATGTCGGTACGCTGCAGGCCGCGCGGGCGGCGTTCCCGCGGCTGCGCCTGATCGCGGGCGGCGGCGTGCGCGACTCCGAGGACCTGCGCCGGCTGGCCGCGTCCGGCGCCGACGGGGTGCTCCTCGCCACCGCGCTTCATCGTGGCTGGATCGCCGCGCCGGACATCCGCGCTGTGCGCTCGGACGGCCACCCGTTCACCAGCGGTCCGTGAGCGCGGACACCTCGCCGAGCAGGCCGCCCTCCGTCAGGGCGATGAACAGCGACGCCGCGACGAGGTCCGCGGTCGTGCCGGGGTTGAGCGCGTGAGCCTCGTCCCGGAGCTCGCGCGTCAGGGCCCGAAGCCCGGCGCGCCCCTTTGCCTTCAGCGCCCCACCGGCGGCCAGCACCTCCGCCGCGCGCCGTGACACGTCCTCCGCAACGGCGACGCCGTTCTTGCGCGCGATGAGCGTGTCCGGGGTCTCCGCCAGGAGGGTGAGGAAGGCCGTCTGGACCGCTGCGGAGAACCGGGCGCCGTCGCGCCAGCAGCGGAGGATCGTGTCCGCGCCGAGCGAGAAGGAGAGGCGGAAGCCGGTGACGTACTCGCGGGCGATGGC
>JBLMXT010000216.1:0-3147 GCA_050257915.1 Deltaproteobacteria bacterium | reverse complement strand
GAGTAGAGAGATCATCGAGGCTCTGCGCCAGATCGAGAGCGAGAAGGGCATCGCCTTCGAGGCTCTTGTCGCGGCCCTCGAGGACGCGCTGCTGTCCGCGTACAAGAAGTCCCCGGACGCGGCCGAGTACGCCGCCGTCGAGATCGACACCGAGACCGGCGACATGCGCGTGTACGAGCTCATCTTCCCGGAGCACGTCGACACGGAGGCCCTCAAGGTGTACGAGGAGAGCGGCGAGGGCCAGCCTGCGGGCGACGTCCACGAGAACTGGCGCCTCGACCTCAGCGGCGTCGACATGAGCGAGGTCGAGCGCGTGGAGGTCACGCCCGACGACTTCGGCCGCATCGCGGCGATGACCGCCAAGCAGGTCATCCTGCAGCGTATCCGCGAGGCCGAGCGCGACCTCATGTACGAGGAGTACATCGACCGCGTCGGCGAGCTGGTCACCGGCATCGTCCAGCAGAGCGACCCGCGCCACAACACGCTGGTCGAGCTCGGCCGCGTGGAGGCCGAGCTGCCGCGCGGCGAGCAGATCGAGACGGAGCACTACGAGCACGGCGCGCGCATCAAGGCCGTGATCATCCGCGTGGAGGAGTCCGCCAAGGGCCCGCAGGTCAAGCTCTCGCGGCGCAGCGAGGAGCTCGTGCGCAAGCTGTTCGAGCTCGAGGTGCCGGAGATCGCCGACGGCCTCGTCGAGATCCGTCAGGTGGCGCGCGAGACCGGCTACCGCGGGCGCGACGGCAAGCCCGTGCCCGGGCGCTGCAAGATCGCCGTGATCTCGCACGCCGACGGCGTCGACCCGGTCGGCGCGTGCGTCGGCCCGCGCGGCTCGCGCGTGCGCATGGTCGTCAGCGAGCTGCGCGGCGAGCGCATCGACATCATCCCGTACAACGAGGACGCCGCGCGCTTCGTCGCCAAGTCGCTGTCGCCGGCGCGCGTGCGCGAGGTGATCGTCGACGACGAAGAGAAGACCGCGACGATCATCGTCCCCGACGACCAGCTCTCGCTGGCCATCGGCAAGGAGGGCCAGAACGCCCGCCTGGCGAGCAAGCTCACGGGCTGGCGCATCGACATCAAGAGCCAGCAGCAGATGGCCGAGGCCGAGAACAGCCTCGAGTTCGGCGAGGAGGACGGCGTCGACGGCCAGTGCATGGCGATCATGCGCACCGGCAAGCGCTGTCCCAACCAGGCCGAGCCCGGCTCGCGGTACTGCAGCATCCACGCCGACTACGTTCCCGCCGAGCCTGCGGCTCCGCCGGCGACGGCAGAGGCGGCGACGCAGCCCGCCGAGGCGGAGACGAGCGAGGAGTGATCGCCGTGGCGACGCCGGAGAGGACGTGCGTCGGCTGTCGCCGCAAGCGCGGCCAGGACGAGCTGGTACGGCTCGTGGCCGCGCAGGGGCGTGTCGTTGCGGCGCGACCGGGAGCACCCGGGAGGAGCGCCTATTTGTGTCCAGAACAGAACTGTCTCGAGGCCGCGGAGAAGAAGCGCGCGTTCGCGCGCGCCTTCCGCGGCCCGGTGACACTCGATCCCGCGGTCCGTGCGGTCTTCGCGCGGCCCCGGAAGATGCGGTTCAATCACGACCGCCCGCATGACAGCAAGCCTGCGGCGGCTATCGACGAAAGGCGGTGAGGTGAATGGCGAAACGTAAAGTCTCGGACATCGCGACTCAGCGGAAGACGAGTGTCGACGATGTGCTCGCCCACCTCAAGAAGGCGGGCATCGAGGTCGTCGACGGTGAGGTCAGCGTCGACGACGAGGCGATCGAGAAGGCCTACGCGGCGCCTGCGGGCGGCGCGGTACGCCGGCGTTCCGGCGGCGGGCCGGCCGGCAAGAAGCGCCGCGTCATCATCGACGCCGGCGCGTCCCGGCGCGGCGGCGGCCCCGGCGACCGGCGCCGCGGACGCGGTCGCGGCCGCGGCCGCGACCGTGAGGAGCAGCAGACCGCTCCGGTCGTGCCGACCGGCCTGGTCAAGGTCCCGTCCGGCTCCACGGTCAAGGACATCTCCCAGCTCCTCGGCATCACCACGCCCGACATCATCAAGGCGCTCATGGGCTACGGCGAGATGGTCACCATCACGCAGACGCTGAGCGACGAGGCCATCGAGGTGCTGGCCACCGACTTCGGCCGCGAGGTGGAGATCACCCACGCGGCGGACGAAGAAGCCGAGCTCGAGAAGGAAGCGGTCGACGATCCCAAGGACCTCAAGCCGCGCCCGTCCGTGATCACCGTCATGGGCCACGTGGACCACGGCAAGACCACGCTGCTGGACAAGATCCGCCACGCCAACGTGGTGGCCGGCGCGGCCGGTGGCATCACCCAGCACATCGGCGCCTACCAGGTGCGGCACAACGGCCAGCTCATCACCTTCATCGACACGCCCGGCCACGCCGCGTTCACCGCCATGCGGGCGCGCGGCGCCAAGGTCACCGACATCGCCGCCATCGTGGTGGCCGCGGACGACGGCGTCATGCCGCAGACCGTGGAGGCGATCGACCACGCCAAGGCCGCCGCCGTGCCGATCGTGATCGTGGTCAACAAGATCGACAAGCCCGACGCCAACATCGAGCGCATCAAGCAGCAGCTCGCCGAGCACGGCATCGTGCCCGAGGAGTGGGGCGGCGACAACGTGTTCGTCGAGGCCAGCGCCAAGAAGCGCATCGGCCTCGAGAACTTCCTCGACATGCTCCTGCTGGTGGCGGAGGTCGCGGACCTCAAGGCCAACCCCGACGCGCCCGCGAGCGGGTTCATCATCGAGTCTCGCGTCGATCCCGGCCGCGGCGTCGTCGCCACCATGCTCATCAACCGGGGCACGATCCACGTCGGCGACGCGATCGTCGCGGGCGAGGCCAGCGGCAAGGTGCGCGCCATGCGCGACTTCCGCGGCGAGCCGCTCAAGAGCGGCGGGCCCTCGACCCCCGTCGAGATCATCGGCTTCGACGACCTCCCGGTGGCCGGCGAGTTCTGTCGCGTGGTCAAGGACGAGCGCGCCGCGCGCGCCCTCGGCCAGAAGCGCGCCAACCGTCTGAAGACCGAGGCGCTCGCCAAGCAGCACGCGCTCACGCTCGACGACGTCTTCGCGCGCATCGCCGCCGGCAAGGTGCTCGACCTCAACCTGGTGGTCAAGGCCGACGTGCAGGGCAGCC
>JBLMXT010000215.1:0-3627 GCA_050257915.1 Deltaproteobacteria bacterium | reverse complement strand
GGAGATCAAGGGCCCGGCGCCTGGACGGGCGATCGGCGCGCCGGCTGCGAGGCGGCCGGCGCTGCGTCCCGAGCTCAGTCGACCTTCGGGAGTCTCGCGATCGACGCGGCGATCGCCTCCTCCGGATGGTCGTAGTCCTCGAGCTTGCCGCTCAGATAGGCGTCGTAGGCGCCGAGGTCGAGGAAGCCGTGGCCGGTGAGGTTGAAGAGGATGTTCTTGCTGACGCCCTCTTCTTTCGCCTTCAACGCCTCGTCGACCGCCACGCGGATCGCGTGGCTGCTCTCCGGCGCCGGGAGGATGCCCTCGGTCTTCGTGAAGAGCTGCGCCGCCGCGAAGACCTTGGTCTGCGGCACGGCGACGGCTTCCATCAGGCCCAGGTGATAAGCGTGGCTGATGAGCGGTGCCATGGCGTGGTAGCGCAGGCCGCCGGCGTGGATGCCGGCCGGCGTGAAGTCGTGTCCCAGCGTGTACATCTTGAACAGCGGCGTGGACTGGGCCTCGTCGCCGAAGTCGTACACGAACTGGCCTTTGGTGAGCGTCGGGCAGGCCGTGGGTTCCACGCCGATGAGCCGCGTCTTCGTCTTGCCGGCGAGGTTCTCACGCAGGAACGGGAAGCCGATGCCTCCGAAGCTCGAGCCGCCGCCGACGCACCCGATGACGATGTCCGGATACGCGTCGGCGTCCTCGCACTGGAGGATCGCCTCCTCGCCGATGACCGTCTGGTGCAGCAGCACGTGGTTGACGACGCTGCCGAGCGCGTACTTGGAGCCGGGGTGGGTGACCGCGTCCTCGACAGCCTCGCTGATGGCGATGCCGAGACTGCCGAGCGATTCGGCGTCTTCGGCCAGCACGGCGCGACCGGAGTTGGTCGTGTCACTGGGGCTGGGGATCACGTTGGCGCCCCAGAGCTCCATCATGCTGCGCCGGTACGGCTTCTGGTGGAAGCTCACCTTGACCATGTAGACCATGCACTCGAGGTCGAACATCTGACAGGCCATGCTGAGGGCGCAACCCCACTGACCGGCGCCGGTCTCGGTGGCGAGCCGCGTCGTTCCGTCGAGCTTGTTGTAGTAGGCCTGCGCGACGGCCGTGTTGCTCTTGTGCGACCCGGCCGGGCTGACGCCCTCGTACTTGAAGAAGATCTTGGCCGGTGTGTCGAGCGCCTTCTCGAGGCCGGTGGCCCGGATCAGCGGCGACGGCCTCCACATGCGGTAGATCTGGTGGACCTCTTCGGGGATCTCGATGTAGCGCTCGGCCGAGACCTCCTGTTTGATGATGCTCATCGGGAAGATGGGCTCGAGGTCCGCGAGACCGGCAGGCTGGAGCGTCGCCGGGTTGAGCGGCGGGGCCGGCGGCTCGGGGAAGTCCGGCACGATGTTGTACCAGGCCTTGGGGATCCTCTCCTCGTCAAGGACGAACTTCTTCTTGTACTCGCTCATGACCTACCTCCTCTCGAAAGACGCTTCGGTCGGTGACGCGGTTCTGGATGAAGATGCACTGGTCCTGTGCTCCGGGTCCGGGGACGGGACGACCACTGGGATGCGGTCAGGGGGTGCGGGCAGGGCCCGCGCGGGTGTCAGGAAAGGCGCGCTACGCGCGCCAGGCCCAGCGACGCCGATTGGCGCAGGAGGTGCTGCCGCTGCGTGTGGCGTCACGGGTCGTCATCGTGCGCGGCATGCTATCACACGGGTCCGGCGCCCGCCAGCACCTCACTTGGGGGTCACGGCTTCCAGCGGCGGGTAGGCGTCGCGCAGGGGCTGGTCCGCGCTGGGCAGGCCGAAGAGGAAGCCCTGCCCGTGCGAGACCCCGAGCTCGCGCAGGGCATCGAGCTGCTTGACCGTCTCGATGCCCTCGGCGATCAGCGTGATCGCGGCCTCGCGGCAGAAGTCGCGCAGCGTGCGTACCAGACGCTGCTTGACGACGGAGGAGTCGACGCCCCTGATCAGGGAGATGTCGAGCTTGATGAAGTCGGGCTCGATCTCGACCATGGTCTGGAGGCCGGCGTAGCCGGCGCCGGCGTCGTCGATGGCGACGCGGAAGCCGTGCGCGCGCAGCTGACGCACGATATCGCGCATCTGGTCGAAGTCGTCGATCACGCTGTTCTCGGTGATCTCGATGACGGTGAGGCCGCGGTGCGACGAAGGCGTCGCCTCGACGAACTCCTGCACGAAGCCGTCGCTCTGCGAGTGCAGGAACCACGTGAGCGGCTCCGTGTTCACGAAGCGCAGGCAGTGCGGCGGCAGGGCCTCGCCGGCCTTGGAGGCCGTCCGCTGGCACAGCCGGTCGAGCTCCGTGACGCGGCCTTCGTTGCGCGCGACCTCGAAGAGCGCGTCCGGCCTGTGGAGCTCGCTCTCGAGCGGGCCGCGCGACAGCAGCTCGAAGCCGATCGCCGTGAAGTCCTTGAGGCTGACGATCGGCTGGAACACGCAGCTCAGCTGCTGCCCGGCGACGATCGCGTCGAACTCCGCGCGGAGGCGCGAGCGGATCTCGTCGCGCTCGACCTCGATCGACTGGGTCGCGCGCGAGATGGCGTCGAGCAGCGCGCGCTTGAAGCGGATCTTCGGCGACTGCGTGAGCCGCGAGCAGCCGACGAAGAGGTCGATGCTGGTCAGCAGGCGGGTCTGGAGGTCGTTCTCCAGCCGGTCCAGCAGGTCCCTCTCCAGGCGCTCCTTGACCAGGAGCAGGTCCTCCTCGCTGATGAAGCCGTTCTTCCGGGCGGGTGAGAGGACGATGAGGAACGCGTCGCCGAGGCTGGAGATGGAGACGAAGTCGTCGCCGCGGATCAGGCTGCCGCGAGCGTTCTCCAGGCCCTGGCCGACGACCCGGTACACGAGGTCGACGACCTCGAACCCCTGCAGCTGCTCCAGGGCCTGCACGCCACCGATGCTCACGAAGATGATGCCGAGCTGCCCGTGATCGAACAGCATCCGCTGGACCTCGAGCTGGACGTTGGCGAGTGTCGGCAACCCGGTGACATCGTCGTGGTAGACGCTGGAGTCGCGGAGCACGTTGGTGATGGTGGCGAGCAGGTGGTCGGGGCGGAAGGGCTTGGTGATGTAGGCGGACGCGCCGGAGCGGTTGGCCTCCATCATGTGGGCGAGCTCCGTCCGCGCGGTGAAGAACACCACCGGGATGTCCTTGGTGTAGCCGAACTGGAGCTCGCGGCAGACCTGGTGGCCGTCCATGCCCGGCATGGTGACGTCGAGGAGGATCAGGTGCGGGTTGCCGGTGAAGGCGAGCTCAAGGCCCTGCTCGCCGGTGGTCGCGGTGAGGACCTCGTAGCCGTTGGCGGTGAGGACGGCGGCGACCGTCGCGGTCAGGTCGCCGTCGTCGTCGATCACCAGTATGCGGAGCCTCTCGTCCGGCACCGTGCCTCCTGCCGGTCTGCGGGCATGCCACCGTGTTCGCTGGCCCGCGCACGAGTCCTATCGGCAAAGTGGGAAAAAGGATGAGCAGCACTGCCGCGGGCCGGTGGCGGACAGTAGACTTGCGGGGACGGCACTCGAGGCGCGGGAGGCGATGATGAAGGGATACGGCCCTGTCGGCGGGGGAAGCTCGCCGCGGATCGCCGGCGTCACCACGTTTCTGCGGCTGCCCCACGTCACGCAGTTCGACGGCGTGGACGTG